>NZ_DAISHJ010000166.1:0-9278 GCF_036822615.1 Aggregatilinea sp.
AGCTCCTTTTTTTGTCAGTCCATAAACCTGTACATCGGGTTAGCTGAGAGCCAAACCACGACCTCACCCCCGGCCCTCTCCAATCAAGTTGGAGAGGGGAGAAAAGCCGCGCCCAATGGGGCTTGATTCGAAACTTTTTTTCGGCCAAACCCACGACCCGGTTGACACCTGCCGCACAATCATGGTACAGTTTCGGTAGAGTACCGGAACGATACCGGCATTGTTTTAGACCTTTGGTGGAACTAGATTTATGACCACTTTCGACCCAACATCCGACGATCCATCTGAAGTCAGCATTTACGACGTCGCCAAAGCGGCAGGCGTTTCGGTCTCCACCGTCTCGCGCGTGCTGAACGACAAGCCCGACGTCGCCAAAAAGACGCGCGCACGCGTCCAGCGGGTGATCAACGAGCTTGGGTATATCCCCTACGTGCAGACGATCCAACAGAACACCAGCCGCACCAATACCATCGCGCTGCTCTACCCGCTGCAAACGCAGTCGCGCCTGGAAATGACCGACATCGAGCTGGATTTCATGCTCGGCGTCTCGACGGCTGCCGGGGAAGCGAACTACGCACTCAATTTGATGACACGCGACATTGACGAGACGGAACTGTTAGAGCTGTATCGCAGCGGACAAGTGCGCGGCGTGATACTGATGGAAACGTCGCTGGATGACTGGCGCGTTCGGCTGCTGCGGCAAAACGGGTACCCGTTCGTCATGATCGGGCGCTGCGCGAACAACGACGGGCTGAGCTTCATCGACATCGACCTGGAAGCGGCGGTCGTCGAGGCGTTCGATCACCTGATCGGGCTGGGACACCGCGAGATCGGGTTCATGGCGTTCCCCAAGGGCGTGTACCAGCGCGAGCAAACATCCGCCGAACTGATGCTTTCCGGCTACCAGCGCGCGATTCAAAAATATGACCTGCCGACTTATATGCGGCACGTGGACTTCGGCACGCAGTTCGCCTACGAAGCCACCTGCGACCTGCTGCGCGAAGCGCCCGGCCTGACGGCGATGGTGATGGCCTACGGCGCGACGGTGGCGGGACTCACCCGCGCGTTACAAGAACACGGCAAATCCGTGCCGGACAATTTCTCCGTCGTCGGCGTCGCCTCGGGCAAGATCGCCAGCCTGACGCACCCGGCCCTCAGTTCCAGCGATTTCCCCTTCCAGAGCGTCGGCTACCAGGCCGCCAACATGCTGATCGACAACCTATCCAGGAGCAGGCCGGGCGTGCAGCAGATTCTCGTCCCGCCGCAGCTCACTCTCCGTGAGACCACAGGCCCCATTCCCTGATCGAGAGGAGGTGGAAGCAAGCACGCTCGCCAACGGCCTGAACAGATTAGATCCGCCACCTTCCAAAATACACTGCTTTACGCTATGAGGAGACTATCATGAAATCCTATAAAAAAGCCGCACTGATGCTCGTCATCGTCGTCCTGGCGATCGCAACCGCTGTGCCCGCGATGGCGCAGAGCGACGAGCCGATCAAGCTCGTCGTGTGGGACTTCAAGTCGGGCGAGGCCGCGTTCAGCCCGTACACCGAGGCCGTCGCGGAGCGCTTCCACGAAGCGTACCCGAACATCACCGTCGAAGTGGTGCCGCAGCCGAACGACCAGTACTACACGATCCTGGGCACGGCGATCAACGCGGGCGAAGGCCCGGACCTGGCGCTGTTCAACGGCGGTGCGGCGATCAAAGACCGCGTCGAGGCGCTGCTGCCGCTGACCGATGCCGTGGCCGACATTTACGATAATTACGCCGGTTGGGACGCGTTCTCGGTGGACGGTGAAGTCTATGCCGTGCCGCTGACGATGCAGGGCTTCGTGACCTACTACAACAAGGAACTGTACACCGAAGCCGGCCTCGATCCTGACGTGCCGCCGACCACCTGGGACGAACTGATCGCCAACTGCGACGCGATCATGAGCAACACCGACGCCAACTGCTTCGCGCTGGGCAACCAGGAAGGGCTGGGCATCGAGTTCTTCTTCAGCACCGCGATGGCGGGCCTGCTGACCCCGGATCGTTACGACGCGTTCCTGAACGGCGAAATCGGCTGGGACGACCCCGCGCTGTTCGAAGCCATGGACCTGTGGCGCCAGACGGCGGAATGGGGCTGGTATCCTGAAGGCGCGAACTCCACGCCCATGTTCGTGGACTCGTTCGAATCGTTCATGCGCGGCGACGCGGCGCACGTTTTGGGCCTGACCTCGGACATCGCGCACTGGAAAGACTTCGAAGACTTCCTCGGCGCGGAGAACGTCGGCTCGTTCCTGCCCGTGATCATCAATCCGGAAGTGACCGAGCAGGTTCTGCCCATCGACGGCGGCATCGGCTACGGCGTGACCGCCTGGACCGAGCACCCCAAAGAGGCGATGGAACTCGCCAAGTTCATGCTCGAATCGGACAACCTGTACGTGCTGTTCGAATCGGCGGGCGCGATGGTGTCCGACAAGATGTTTGACACCTCGGTGCTCGATTCGCCCAACGCCACGCAGATCATCGAGTGGATCGGCTGCTGCAGCCGCGGCGCGACGTCCATCGCCGTGCCGACCGCCCCGCGCGAAGAAATGAAGCGTCAGGGCCAGCTGCTGCTCGGCGGCGACACCACCACCGAAGACGCGGTCGCGGCTATTCTGGCGGCCACCGAAGAATAAACAGGCTGTAGACCTTCGAACAAGCCCTTTCGCCGGGGCGTCCCGGTCAGGGTCACTACCCGGCGAGAGGGCTTTCTTATCTCACACGAGCGAGGACAGCCGCATGACAAGCAACCTACTCGACCCTTCCATCCCCCAGGCGCGCAGCGCACGGTGGCAGTTCTGGCACCAGCGCGAGCCGGAGCAGTACATGGGCTACCTGTTCGCCCTGCCCGCCGTGCTGATCATCGTCGTCTTCCGGCTGTACCCGCTGGTCAGCGGCGCGCAGTATTCGCTGACGGACTGGAACGGCATCGGGGAAGCGCATTACATCGGGCTGGACAATTACGAGCGCCTGCTTCACGATCAGGTCTTCCGCGACACCATGCTCAACGCGCTGAAGCTGATCGTCACCCTGCCGATCTGGGTCATCTTCCCGATGGTGCTGGCGATCCTCATTCACCAGGGCGTGCCGGGCGGCGGCTTCTTCCGGGCGGCGTACTTCTTCCCGGCGGTGCTGTCGTCGGTGATCATCGGCTCCATTTTCAACCTGTTCCTGCGCTATGACGGCTCGTTCAATAACATGTTGGGACACCTGGGCATTCCGGCGGTGGATTGGCTGAGCGACAGCAAGATCGCGCTGTTCACCGTGATCGCGGTGGAGATCTGGGCTACGTTCGGCATCAACGTGCTGATCTTCCTGTCCGGCCTATCGACCGTGCCGGACGAGCTGATCGACGCGGCGAAGGTGGACGGCGCAAACCTGTTCCAGACGGTCGTGCGCGTCATTATTCCCGTGCTGCGCCCGATTACCGAGTTCGTCTCGGTGGCGACGATCATCGGCATGCTGACCAGCATGTTCGGCCTGATCTACGTCATGACCAGCGGCGGCCCCGGCACGGCGACTTATTTGCCCGAATATTTGATCTGGTTCCAACAGGGGCGGCTCAACGAACCGGCCTACGCGGCGGCCACCAGCATGGTGCTGTTCGTCTTCATGTCGATCGTGGCGCTGTTCGAGATCCGGCTGATGTCGCGCGGGAGTGATATGTAATGATAGCAACGCGGCGGGTACGGCCTGACAAAGCAGCCATGTGGCTGCTCGCGCTCCCGATGGGGCTGATCGCGCTTTCGACTATTTATCCCATCTTCTTCACGATCAACATCGCGGCCAAGACGCGCAAAGAATACATTCTGGACCGCTTCGCCATTTCGCACACGTTCTACTGGGAGAACTTCTCGTCGGCGTGGGAACAATCGCACATGCAGGATTATTTCCTGAACTCGGTCATCACGACCGCGGGCGCGGTGTTCCTGCTGCTGCTGGTCAGCTCGCTGGCGGGCTATGCCTTCGGCTGCATGCGGTTCAAGGGGCGGCGGCTGCTGTTTTACCTGTGCCTGATCGGGCTGATGGTCCCGGTGCAGGTGATCCTGGTGCCGTTCTACAAGCTGATCCTGGACCTGCACCTGCTCAACAAACACGCCGGGCTGATCCTCTCGTACACGGCGTTCTTCCTGCCCTTCTGCACGTACCTAATGACGTCCTTTTACGCGGGGATCCCACGCGAGATCATCGAATCGGCCAAGCTGGACGGCGCGTCGCTGTGGATGGTGTACCTGCGCATCATTTTGCCGATGGGCAAACCCGCACTGCTGTCGCTGGGCATTCTGAATACGCTCTACTGCTGGAACGACGTGCTGATTTCGCTGCTGGTGATGCAGGAGCGCGACAAACGCACGCTGATGGTGGGCGTGACGTCGCTGCGCGGCGAATTTTCGACCAACGTGCCGCAGTTCGCAGCGGGCGTGATCCTGAGCGTGCTGCCGGTGATCGTGGTCTTCCTGATCTTCCAGCGGCAGATCGCCAAAGGCATCACGGTCGGCGCGGTCAAGGGTTAGCGCGGACGAACAAGATCGGTTCAGCAGGGGCGACGTCCCTGCTGTTTTTGCGCCCAAAACAGGGACACACGCCACGAGTTGAGGACACGATGCAGTCAAAGTATTTCGTCGAGCAAGTGCTAGAAGCAAACCTGGATAATGACCGGCTGCTACAATTTTGCGCCGTCGAAGATGCCCGGCTGGACGGCACGGACGCCGTGTTCACGGTGGCGCTGTGCGAGCGATCCGGGGGGCGCACGCTGCGCAAACAGCCCGCGAACGTGCGCGGCACGCTGCGCGTGCGCTGCTACGGCGATCAGGTGATCCGGCTGCGGCTGGCGCTGGACAATGCGCCGTTTGCGAACGAAAGCCCCATGCTGGAATGGGACCCGGCGCTCCAGCCGGTCCAGGTAGCGCTCAACCGCCACGGGGACACGTATACGCTGACGACGAACGGACAGATGCGCTTCAGCGTGGGCAGGGGCAGTTTCGCGCCGGTCCTTGTGCCGGACGGCTGCACGCGGGTGCAGGTTCAGGACCAGGATCACTTCGAGGAATCGCTGCGCGACGCGCTACCGGGACTCGTCGTGCAGCGGGGCGACGGCACGATCAGCACGGGGTTTGCGGTGCAGATCGCGCCGGACGAGCACTTCTGCGGGACCGGGGAGCGCTTCGACCGGCTGGACCTGTATGGCCGCCGGATCGACCTCGTGAACGACGACGCGCGAGGCGTGAACAATTCGCGGGCCTATAAAAACGTGCCGTTCTGCATGAGTTCGCGGGGATACGGGCTGTTTGTGCATTCGACGGCCAAGATGCGGCTGGACATCGGCGCGCACTCGCACCGCTCGCTGCAGTGGATTCTGAACGACACGGCCATCGACCTGTTCTGCGTCGGCGGGAGGGGTCTGGGCGACGTGCTGCGCAATTACCAGCGCATCACCGGCAGCCCGCGCATGCCGTCGCTGTGGTCGTTCGGCACGTGGATGAGCCGCATGACGTATCTTTCGGACGAGCAGGTGACGGGCATCGCGCAGCGCCTGCGCGACGAGCAGTATCCGATGGACGTGCTGCACCTGGACACGGGCTGGTTCGCGGAAGACTGGAAGTGCGACTGGCGGTTTTCGGACACGAGCTTCCCCAACCCGCCGGACTTTTTCCAGCGCATGCTGGACCAGGGCTTCCACGTCTCGCTGTGGCAGTACCCGTACATCAACCGCGACGTGAGCCTGTCGAAGACGGCGTTCGCCAACCGCTACATCGGCCAGCCGACGACCGAAACGCCGGACGTGGTCGGCGGGGATTCGGTCGGCTCGCAGACATGGGGCGACACGCTCGACTTCACCAATCCCGCCGCGACGGAATGGTACAAAGACCTGCTGCGCGGCGTGCTGAAACAGGGCGCGGCGGCGATCAAGGCCGACTTTGGCGAGAACATCAACGAGCAGGCGATTTACCGCGCCATCGATCCGCAGATGTACCGCAACCTGTACGCCCTGCTTTACCAGCGGGCCGTGTGGGACGTGACGGAAGAAGTCAACGGCAACCGCATCATCTGGGCGCGGTCAAGCTGGGCGGGCAGCCAGCGCTACCCGGTGCACTGGGGCGGCGACGCCGCGTGCAGCTTCGACGCGCTGGCGACGTCGATCTGGGGCGGGCTGCAACTGGGCCTGTCGGGCTTCGCGTTCTGGAGCCATGACGTCGGCGGGTTCCACGGCGTGCTGGACTTTATGAACGACAAGCCGAGCGAACAGCTTTATCTGCGCTGGACGCAGGTGGGCGTGTTTACCTCGCACATGCGTTATCACGGCACGACACCGCGCGAGCCATGGGAGTATCCCGGCGTGGCGGACGCGGTGCGCCAGTGGCTGCGGCTGCGGTATGCGCTGCTGCCGTACATCCTGGCCGAGTCGGAGAAGTGCTGCGCGAACGGGCTGCCCATGCTGCGCGCGCTGCCACTGGAATGGAACGACGACCCGGTGGTGTGGTCGATTCAAGACGAGTACCTGTTTGGGGATGCGTTCCTGGTGTGCCCGGTGCTCAACGCGCAGGACACGCGCGACATCTATCTGCCCGAAGGCGACTGGGTGGACTTCTGGACGGGCGAGGCGATCACCGGCCCGGCCTGGCGGCGGGGGGTGCACGTGCCGCTGGACCACATGCCGATTTACGTGCGGCGTGGGGCGCGGGTTCCGTTTGCGGAGCCGGTGCAGCATACGGGCGAACTGGACGGCGCGCGACGCTTCGAGATCACGTTCGATGAGACGTATACCGGGCTGGACGCGTCCGAACTGGGACGGTATATCACGCTGTAGTCGTGAGGTGAACGCGACCAGAGCGCGTCATGCGCTCCTGCCCCCCATCCCCTGGCCCCTTCCCCCACGCAAGCGGAGGGAAGGGGAAGCCACCCGCGCAAAACAGGGTCTCGTGGGGGAAAAACGGGCGGGGCAAGCCCCGCCCCTACGGATCATGGGGACAGTGGACAAGCGAGAAATCAGTTTTCTCATCTAAAAGTCTCTAGACACCAATACAGGACGTCGCAGACATGGATCACTGGGAAAATTTCTGGAAAGAGACCTGGGAACGGACCCGCGCGCGGCATGAAGCGTGGTGGAATCACGAGGGCTTCGTGCTGCACGTCACTGCGCCCGCCGACCATCCGCGCCTGCCGGTGCCGTCGCCCAAGTGGCTGCTGCAATCGGGCATCGACACGGACTATCCGCTGACCGGGAACGAGCCGGTGTCGGAGGAAGACGCGTGGCTGAACCCGGAGCGCCGCGCGGCGCTGGCCGAACTGGCGATGGCGCGCACGTATTACGGCGCGGAGGCGTTCCCCTTCTTCGATACGCACATCGGGCCGGGCAGCGTCGGGATGTTCCTGGGCGCGGTGGTCGAGTTCGCGGACAGCACGGTGTGGTATCACCCCTGCCTGGAAGGTCCGGCGACGGACGCGCCGCACTACGCCTTCGACCCGCAGAACGACTGGTTCCTGAAGCACAAGGCGCTGATCGAAGCGGGGTTGGCTCGCCGTGACGGGCGTTACCTGATCGGGATGCCGGACCTGATCGAAAACGTCGATACGCTGTCGGCGCTGCGCGGCGCGACGACGTTCATGATCGACCTGCTGGAAGAACCGGAATGGGTCGAGGAAAAGGTCGCGGAGATCAATCAGGTGTTCTTCGACTCGTTCGACGCGCTCTACGACCTGATCAAAGATCCGTGGGGCGGCAACGCGTTCAGCGCATTCAACATCTGGGGACCGGGCAAGACGGCCAAGATTCAGTGCGACCTGGGCGCGATGATCTCGCCGCGCATGTACAAGCGCTTCGTGATCCCGGCGCTGGAAGAACAGGCGAACTGGCTGGATTATTCGATGTTCCACCTGGACGGCACGCAGGCGATGGTGCACCTGGACAGCCTGCTCGCCATCGAGAACCTGGACGCGATCGAGTGGACGCCGCAAGCGGGCAAACCGGGCGGCGGCGATCCCTGCTGGTGGGAGATGTATCACCGCATCCTGGACGCGGGCAAGAGCGTGCAGGCGGTGTACATGACGCCGCCGGACGTAATCCCCATGCTCGAAGAATTCGGGCCGAAAGGCCTGTACATGATGGTCGAGGCACGGACTGAGGCGGAAGCGCGCGCGCTGGAAGAGGCAGTCGAGGCGTATCGTTAGCAGCCAGCGGCGGGGAAAGACCAGTCGTTAGTCGTTAGTTTTTAGTTGTTAGTCAAGAACAAAGGCAAGGGCAGACCTCACCCCCAGCCCCTTTCCCCACGCAAGCGGAGGGAAGGGGAGGCCACCCCAGGGAAAAACGGGCGGGTTGCATGCTCTTTAACCTTTAGGTCCGGACAAAACCAGGGCGGGTTTGAAACCCGCCCCTACAGAGCTTGGGGCAACGAGCGAGGACGAAAGTTGTTTTCTCGCGCGAAAAGTGCATAGCATGCTCCAGCTCGGCACAGCGGGCGGTTCGTTGAGAATCGCCCGTTTATGTTTGCCGTCCCGTCCCTATTTTGCGGCGGGGTGCGGTATAGTGTTGCAGCAGCGTTCGATCGATGCGCTGACCAAAGACATTTGACACGCGATAGTCCCTTGAGGAGGGAGACCTATGAACACCGCCCTGCTGTTAGTGGACATTCAGAACGATTATTTCCCCGGCGGCAAGATGGCGCTGGTCGGGAGTGAGACGGCGGGCGAGGTCGCCGGGCGGCTGCTGGCGTTCTTCCGCGCGCACGACCTGCCGCTGGTGCACATCCAGCACATCGGCATCCGGCCCAGCGCGACGTTCTTTCTGCCGGGCACGGAAGGCGCGGAGATTCACGCCTCGGTCAAGCCGCTGGAGGGCGAGATGGTGATCGAAAAACACTGGCCTAACAGCTTCCGTGAGACGCCGCTGCTGGACCATCTGCACGGGCTGGGGATCGAGCGGCTGGTGATCGCGGGCATGATGACGCACATGTGCGTCGATGCGGCAACGCGCGCGGCGGTCGATTACGGGTTCGAGTGCTGGGTGGCTCAGGACGCCTGCGCGACGCGGAACATGGCGCTGGGCGATCAGACCGTCGCGGCACACGACGTTCACATCGCGTTCCTGGCCGCGCTGAACAGCGCCTACGGCAAGGTGATGCCTGCCGAGATGATCATGAAAACGCTCGAAGAAGCGCTGCCCGCCGCCGCCGGATAGGGCCACCAGAGCCTGTTATGAACTTCTAGCCCCCCATCCCCTGGCCCCTTCCCCCACGCAAGCGGAGGGAAG
>NZ_DAISHJ010000167.1:0-9248 GCF_036822615.1 Aggregatilinea sp.
TCCAATCAAGTTGGAGAGGGGCCAGGGGTGAGGTCGCGTTTGCTTTGCCTGATCCCGGCTCCTCCGTATGCATGGAGGCCAGGGGTCGGGCACTCTTGCTCTTGACTAACCACTGAAGACTGAAAACTAGTCACTGTGTTCTTTGAACCACGCCGCCGTGGTTGCGATCGCCTCGTCCAGCGGCGTGCTGATGTCCCCGAACGCCGCCGCGAACTTGCTGTGATCCAGGATGAACGGCTCGTTGAACTCGTACACCATCTCGACCAGCTCGCGCATGACGGGCTGGAACAGGCCCATCGCACGGATCAGCAGCGTCGGCGCGACCTGGATTTTGACCGGGTGGCCGAGCGCCTGCCCGATACGCTCGATGAACGCGCGTGTGGTGATCGTCGGCGGGCTGGGCACGTGCCAGATCTCGCCCAGGGCTTCGTCGTGCGATCCCAGAATGACCAGCGCCTTACCGATGTCGGGGATGTACGTGTAGGTGTGCGGCATGTCGGGGTTTCCGATCACCTGCGCGGACTTGCCCTGCACTGCACGGCCAAATACCACGTCGCCCATGCCGGAACCGCGCCCATTGGGGCCGAAATAGTCCGACGCGCGGGCGACGATCACGCGCACGCGTCCGGCGTTGTGCGCGGCCATCCAGTTATCCGCGATGCGCGCCCGCAGCGCGCCTTTTTTGGTCGTGGCAGCGTTGGGCATATCCTCCGTCATGGGCTTGCCGTGCACGTTGCCGTACATGTACACGTTGTCCATGACGATCAGTTTGGCGCCGTCGGCGGATTCCGCGCCCGCCAGGATGCCCGTTTGCAGGCGCGGCAGCAGTTCGGTCCAACCCTGATAGGCGGGCGGGTTGGTGCAGTTGTAGATCACGCTGGCATTGGCGCACGCCGTCACAGCCTGCGCCGGATCGGTGATGTCGGCGGCGACCACTTCGACGCCCGCCGGGACGCCCGCTTTGCCGTGGCGGTTCACCGCGCGGACGCGCTGCCCGCCCTTGACCAGTTCCTCAATGGTGGCCAGCCCGATCGGCCCGGTCCCCAGCACGACGTGAAGTTCTTGATCGACAGCCATTTCCGACCTCCTGGATATGCTGCTCTACTTTATTCTACGCCGAAGCAGCCCGGTGGGATGCGCTGATCCCCGACATCAGGACGGCTGGAGCGTTCCGAAAAATACCTGCCACGCCAGCAGCGACTTGGCGACGAGGCTTAGCACGATGTAGGCGCGCTCCCCGTACACGTAGTCGCGCCAGCGCCCGACCTTCGCGTACTGCAGCACCTGATTGACGGCGAACACGTTGAAGAACAGGAACAGCGACACGTAAATCGCGTAGACGAAGCTCGGCACCTGCTCGCCGCTGGTCACGGACCCGACGAAATAGATGCCCACCGCGATCCACGGCACGATCCCGACGATGCAGCCGAAGATGAACGCCGTCCAGTTCACTTTGTCGGTGGTCTGGTTGTGCAGCTCCATCATCCAGCCGAACAGGATCATCGACGCGTTGAGCGCGAAGATCAGAAGCAGCGCGGCGATGTCGTACATGCCGAACAGAGCCGCAATCGCCACGATCATGACCGAGGCGCTGAACGAGTATTCGATCCACCGGGCTTTGTTGATGCCCTGCTTCAGATTATGCACGTACCAGTCGTAAATGCCCGGCGTTGAGACGGCAAAGTGCGCCAGCGCCGACATGAACAGGAACGACGCGATGAACGGCCCCAGGGGCAGATCGAACAATACTTTCGGATCGGTGACGAGGCCGTCCCCTTCCTGAAACTTCAGAAAGTAGGTGCTGATCGGCACGGTGAAATCGTTGCTCAGGGCCAGCATCAGCACGCCCTGAAGCAAGTGCAGGATGCCCATCGCCACGTTGAAGCGGCGCAGCGAACGGAACGTCGAGCGGTCGGCGTTGGTTTCCATTGGGTATTCTCCATCAAGCGGACAGGGCCGCAGAACGTACGCTAAGGGGACGGGTTAATCAGTGGTTGGCGGCGCCGAGCAAACTCTCGCCACCATCGACCGGGATCACCGCCCCGGTGATGAAATCGTTGTGCGCCAGAAAGACGACCGTCTGCGCGACGTGCTCCGGCTTGCCGGGGCGCTGGAGCGGTACGGCGGCATACACGCGCTGCCATGCCTCGCCGTCCGGGTCCATGTACGCGGGCGGCAGCACGGGGCCGGGCGCGATCGCGTTGACGCGGATCGAGGGGGCCAGCTCGCGCGCGGAGACTTTCGTCAGGTGGACCAATCCCGCCTTGCTGACGCCGTGCTGCACGAAGCTGCGCCACGGGTACAGCCCGGCCAGATCCGCGATGTTGACGATGAGGGCGGTTTCTTCGGGGGCGCGCTCGACGGCGCGCATCAAGGCTGCGGCGCGCTGGGTGCTCAAAAACGGCGCTTGAAGGTTGATCGCCATCGTGATCTGCCAGTCGTCCAGCGCAACGTCTTCCAGGGGCTGTTTCATGAAGTTCGACGCGCTGTTGACCAACACGTCCAACCGCCCGAAGCGCCGCTCGACCGTCTCGAACAGCCGCGCGATGGCGTCCGGGTCGCTCAGGTCAGCCTGGACCGGCAGCGCTTCGACGCCCAGCGCCGCGATCTCGCGGGCGGTCGCCTGGGCCGCGTTTGCGCTGCCGCCGTAGTGCACGACCACGTGCGCGCCGTCTTGCGCGAGCGCCAGCGCGATTGCCTTGCCGACCCGGTGCGCTGCGCCGGTGACCAGCGCGACTTTGCCGTTGAGATCCACTCGTGCCCCCTGATATCTGAGGTGGTATGGCTGAAGGACAAAATGCCGGGCGGCGTTGGGCGTAGTTACAAACTACCCTACAACCGCGACCTCACCCCCGGCCCCTCTCCAGTCTGGGCTGGAGAGGGGAGACAAGCATGATCTTCACGGATCGCCGTGTGCGCTATTTGCCGATCAGGCGGTAGAACTCGTCGCGCAGCTCGCGGTTGGTGCGAAACTCGCCGCGCTTGGCGGTGGTGACCATGTTCGAGTCGTGCTTTTTCACGCCGCGCAGCGAGGCGCAACTGTGCTGGCCTTCGACCACGACCATCACGCCGACCGGATCGAGCGCCTGCTGGATCGCGTCCGCGATTTCGTTGGTCATACGCTCCTGAATTTGCAGCCGGTGGGCAAACATATCCACCAGACGCGGGATCTTGCTCAGCCCGACGACCTTGTTACGCGGGATGTAGGCCACGTGCACCTTGCCCACGAACGGCAGCATGTGATGCTCGCACAGCGAGTTGTACTCGATGTCCGACACGACGACCATCTCGCCTTCGCCATATTCCACGTCGAACATCGCGCCGTTGATGATCGTGTCCACGTCCTGATCATAGCCTTCCAGCAGCTCGTCGTACATCTTTGCCACACGGTGCGGCGTGCGCAGCAGGCCGTCGCGCTCGGGATCTTCGCCCACGTGCAGCAAAATCTGGCGTACCGCATCCTCAATCGCGGCATGCCGCTCGTCCTCCACGTGGTCGTGAAGGTGTTCGGTGAGCCGGGGTAGGCGCCCGTTGCCGTTCGATTGGAGTTTCAGCGTGCTGGCCATGTGTTTTCCCTATCGATTCGATTACCTGTAGGTAAAATGCCGTATACCTGTTAGATGCGTGGATAGTGAACTTAGGTTACAACACAGACGTTAGGATCACTTTAGAATTCTAATAGATTTGCATAAAGTTAATCTATTTTAACCGCCGCGCCCACACTTTGATGGCATAATGAGCGGAGATTTGCCCACGTTGGTCCGCCGCGCGCACGTCATTTGAGGCGGCTCGATCGGTGGGGCGGGCCGGTACATTAACGGCACATGAGTTTTGCTGGTGTACGGCTGGACCTTAAAAGCAGACCTCACCTCCCGGCCCCTCTCCAATCAAGTTGGAGAGGGGAGACAGGCGGCGGTCGATGGGGTTTTGTAGGGGCGATGCTTGCATCGCCCGTTGCGAGAAAAGCCGGGTAACACGAGTCCTACCCCTACGGATCGCGGGGCAGCGCGTGAGGCGGGAATTCGTTCCGCAGCGCACAAGCCAAACCGCTATAATCTGGGGGAGCCGATTTTCTGGTCTATTCTCATCGTCCGCCCCGGCGTGTCCCGTTGGGTTTTGCGAGAGGAGGGGCGATGCCTCTTAACCCGGATATCTACACCGACGTTCAAATCCAGTCCCGCCTGCAAGAATATGCCGACTGGCGGTTGGAGGGCGACGGGCAGCTTCATGCCGAGTTCACCTTCAAAAACTTCCGGCAGGCGGTGCTGTTCGTCAACGCGATCGCGCATCTGGCGGAGGTAGCCGATCATCACCCCGACCTGTGCATTCACGATTACAAGCAGGTGTCGATCCGCATCATGACGCACAGCGCGGGCGGCATCACGTCCAAAGATTTTGACCTCATCGCGCAGATCGAGGCGCTGCCGCGCTACGCGGCATGAGATTTGGCGCTTTATGAAACGCCCGGCGCGGGCGTGCATCTACTATCCATGAGGGGGATCGTAGAGTGAAATCCATGATCGTAGCCTTTCAAGGCGAGCATGGCGCGTATTCGGAGGAGGCGATCCGGCTGCATTTCGGCCCGGACGCCGCCACGCTGCCATGCGAGAGTTTTACCGGCATTTTCCAGGCGGTACAGCACGGCGACGCGGTGTATGGCATGCTGCCGGTCGAAAATGCCCTGGCGGGAACCGTCGCCCAGTCGTACGAGCTGCTGATGGAGTACGATTTTCGCGTGCAGGCCGAAGTCCTGCTGGCGATCCGGCACCATCTGCTCGCGCCCGACGACATGGCGCTGGACGACGTCAAGCGGGTGAAGTCACATCCGCAGGCGCTCGCCCAGTGCGCGGATACGCTGCGGCGGCGCGGCTGGGAGCCGGTGGCGACCTACGACACGGCAGGCGCGGCCCGCGACATCGCCGTGCAGCCGGAACCGCACACGGCGGTGATCGCCAGCGCGTTTGCGGGGGAGCTGTACAACCTGAACACGCTCGAAAGCGGCATCGAAGACGACCCCATGAACTCCACCCGCTTTTTCGTGATCGGCCCCGACGACGCCCCGCGCCGCGATCCGAGCAAGACGTCGCTGGTGTTCGGCGTGCGGCACCGCCCGCGCGCGCTGTACGACTGCATCGGCGCGTTTGCCGAGCGCAACATCAACCTGACCAAGATCGAGTCGCGGCCTATTCGCGGGCGTCCGTGGCAGTACTGGTTCTACCTGGATTTCGAGGGCCACTGGCAGGATCCTGATTCCGAGGCGGCGCTGGTCGCGCTGCTGCACCGCGCGTCGATGGTCAAGATGCTGGGATCCTATCCGGCAGCCAGCGGCGGTCCCAACAGCACGTGAGGCGGGGAAACAGGGGGCGTGGGGTTTAGTGGTCCGGCGAATGGGCCGGGAAATGGGGCATGCAGGATTCACCTCACCCCTTAACCTCTGGCCCCTCTCCAATCCGATTGGAGAGGGGCCAGGGGTGAGGTGCTTTTTTCAATCCTTATCGGGCATTCACTGCGGGATGAGGAAAAACAGGAATAAAACCAGGGCGGGTTGCAAACCCGCCCCTACAAAACTTGTGACGCTGCGCTCGCCAACACCATCACCTGCGTTGAAGACGAAAAACACCGGGCGGAACAAGCCCCGCCCTACGATACATCTTGCCACCCCTCGCCAGCGCCGACCGGAGAGGGGCGGGGATGAGGTGGTTTCGCCTGTGCCTGATTCCCGGTCCCGATTCCCTGTACCCTGTTGTTTTGAGGCCAGCATCGTTCAACGAGTAACACTGTGAGCGGGAGTCCATGAATACACTGCTAAAGAACCGGAATGTCCTGGTCGTCCCGGCTGTATTTCTCCTGATCGTCGCTGCCGTGGTGGGCGTCATCGTGATCGCCTCGCAGAGCGGCGTCAACGCGGCGGACTGTCCTACGAATGCCACGGCCCAGACCGTCACCGTTCCCCCGCATTCGCACGGATCGGGCATCGCGTCGGTCGTCAAAGACGACGTGCAGATGATCTTCAACGTCAGCCCGGCGGCGGAACTGTATCAGGTGGTGGACGGCGAGCTTCAGGTGTGCAGCGGCGATCTGACCGGCGAGGCGGGCGCGGAGATGAAACACGTCACGCTCGACGTGAACGACGCGCGCCTGCTGTTGGGCGAACGGCTGCCCGTGGACGTGCACCTGACCATCAGCCGCAGCGATACGGGCGAGGTCGTGCTCGACGCGCTGGCCCCGGCGATGGTCGCGGTGGGCCACGGCTACCATTACGGCGACAACTTCCTGCTGCCTAACGACGCGACCTATACCTGGAACGTGGAAGTCAGCCCGGTCAAGGCGCTGCGACAGGCGGGCGCGCAGGACGTGTGGCTGGAGCCAGTGACCTGGCAGGGTGAATTTACGCTCGAAGCGGACGGCACGGTGACCGGCAAGGGCGCGAGTCCGGCGGTGATCGGGGACTTCACGCAGGCGGGGCTGCACGTCACGTTGAGTCGCCAGGACGCCGTGCAGTTGTATGACGTGACCGGTTCCGGGTCCAGCGTCGCGGAGGATCTGCCCGAGGGCAGCACGTATTTTGTGGTGGACGTCACCGACCACGCCGTGAACCTGGAAGAAAAGATGGTCGGAGTAACGGTCACGCTGACCTTCACCCAGGGCGACGAGACGTTTACGGTCGATGCCCCGGCGGTGATCTCACCCACGTACGGGTTCCACTACGGCGCGAACGTCGCGGTGGGTCCCGGCGAGTGGCAGGTCGAGGTGACCGTGAGCGGCTTCGACTTCCTGCGCCACGCGGGGGCCGCGATCAGCCTGCCGCGCAGCGCCGTGACGGGTACGTTCACCCTGCCGGACGAGTCGCAGACTGCCGCCGGATGATCCGGCGCGCGGAGAAATGCCAAAACGAGACACGCAGTGATAGGAGGAACGAATGACGGAAATGAAGCCGGTTCAGCCGCGCCGTGGGATTCGCGGCGGGTGGATGTCGTGGGCGATTGGGCTGGTGCTGCTGGTTGGAGTGCTGGCGGTCGTGTACATCTGGCAGAACGGCTCGGATGACGGCGACGAGGACAACGGGAGCGCCGCGTCGAGCGATATAGTGATCGAAAACGCGTGGGTGCGCGCTACCACCGGACTCGCCGCCGCGCCGGTCGTGACGGAAGCCGCCGGGATGGATATGCCTGCGGCTGGCGCAACTGAGGCGGCAGGCGATATGGCGGGAATGGATATGCCCGCTGAAGCGACCGAAGCGGCAGGCGACATGGGCGGCATGGAGATGGGATCGTCGGATGCGGTCACCGCCGCCTACATGACCATCACCAACAACGCCGACGAAGAAGACGTGCTGACCGCCGTCACCTGCGCCGATACGCGCGAGGTCCAGATCCACGAGACGACCATGAACGGCGACGTGATGCAGATGCGCCCGCTCACCGAGGGACTTACCATCCCCGCCGACAGCACCGTGACGCTTGAGCCGGGCGGCATCCACCTGATGCTGCTGGGATTCGATGCCGACTTCGAGCCGGGCCAGACGGTGCAGCTCGTGCTGACCTTCGCCTCCGGCAAGGAACTGACCGTGGACGCTGAAGTCCGCACGGGGATGGAGTAGGCGATGAAGCGCTCCCGGCTGTTTCCGGCGAGGATCGTGGCGCTCGCGCTGCTCGGCGCGATCGTGCTGGCGGGGTGCGGCGCGCTGTCGTCCGGCGACGATCCGACGCCCGGTCCCAGCCCGACGCCGCTGCCCGGCACGGTGCTCGATCCGCCCAAGGATCTCGAAGACTTCACGCTGACCGATCAGGCTGGGGATCCGCTGAGCCTCAGCGATCTGCGCGGCGAGGCGGTCGTGATGTTCTTCGGCTACACGCACTGCCCGGACATCTGCCCGACGACCATCGCGGACTTCAAGCGCGTCAAGGCGGATCTGGGCGACGACGCGTCGAAAGTCGCGTTCGTGTTCGTCAGTGTCGATCCCGACCGCGACACGCCGGGGCATCTGGCGACGTACCTGGGTAACTTTGATCCCGACTTCATCGGCATCACGGGCGACGAGCTGACTCTGCGCGGCATCGCGCAGCAGTTCGGCGTGTTTTTCCAGCGCAGCAACTATGACGAGAGCGGCGACAACTACCTCGTGGATCACACCGCCTCGACGTTCGTCGTGGGGCCGGAGGGCCGCCTGCGCATCGTCTACCCCTACGACACCGATCCGTCGATCATTGCGGACGGCATCCGCAAGCTGCTGTAACGGCACGTGCGGGAGCGGAAACGATACGCCCCTACGCGTTCCGCGCCGAGGGGACGGGCAAAAAACCAGGGCGGGTTGCAAACCCGCCCCTACAAAAGCTCGTTGGGCGTGCCTGTCTCCCCGATCAATCTGGGTTGGAGCGGGGCGGGGGTGAGATCGCGGTTGTCTTTGCTCCTGGTTAATCGCTAACTGCTACTCGCTGCGTTCCACCGCCAGCCGCGCGATCAGGGGATGGTGATCCGACGTGCCCGCGTCCGGCCAGACGTGCGCGTCCAGCGCGGTGATCCCTGCGCTGTGCCACACGTAGTCGAGGCGCAGGAACGGGAACGGCTCCGCCGGGTGCGTATTGCCCATGCCCCAGCCGCGCTCGCGGAACGAATCGTCCAGCACGGCGTCGAGCGCCGCGTAGGGCCGCGCGATCTGCGTCGTGTTGCAGTCGCAGAGCAGCAGCGCCGGACCGGTTTCCGCCGCGATCAGCCCGGCGACGTGGTCGATCTGCGCCATCAGGTACGTCTCGTCATACGTTTCTCCAACTTTGAACTGTGGAATCGACGGGTGCAGCACGTAGACGACCACGGGCTGTCCCCCGATGTCCAGCACGGCGCGCAGGTAGCGCGGCTGGCCGAGATCGATGGCGTCGAAGTCGATCTCAAGCTCGATGTGGCTGTCGAGGATCGGGTAGCGGCTGAGCAGCGCGTACCCGTCGAAGCCCTGGATCACCTTCGAGACCTGATACGGGTAGCGCTCAGCGAGCGCGTCGCGCAGCTTGCGGTCGAGCGTGGGACGCAGTTCTTCCAGCGCGACGATATCCGCGTCCATCGCCTCAATCACGGCGAACGTTTGCTCCGGGTCGGCCATGAAGCCCAGCACGTTGTACGTCGCCGCCGTGAAGGTCGGGCCGGGCGCGTCCGGCGCGGGCGTGGGGATCCACAGCGGCGCGAACCACACCGCGAACGCGATCGCGCCCGGTGCCAGCCACAGCGCGAGCCACCGCGCGCGCAGTAGCGCCGCC
>NZ_DAISHJ010000168.1:0-9047 GCF_036822615.1 Aggregatilinea sp.
ACCACCGCCGCGATTGCCGCCGCCACCGCCGCGACGTCCGCCGCCGCTGCCGATGCGCGGATCTGCGGCGCGCGCTTCTTCGAGCGTCCAGCCTTCGAGCACGGCCTGACGGCTGAGGCGGATCTTGTTGTCGGAGTCGATGTCGGTGATCATGACCATGATCTCGTCACCGATGCTGACCTCGTCGCTGGTTTCCGCGACGTGGTGATCCGAAAGCTGGCTGATCGGCACGAGGCCATCCTTGCCGGGCAGCAGCTCGACAAACGCGCCGTACGACTCCACGCGGACCACGCGGCCCGTGTAGATGCGGCCAAGCTCCGGTTCTTCGACCAGGGCCAGGATCATATCGCGGGCACGGTCGGCGCTGGGGCCGTCCACGCTGGCGATGAAGATCGTGCCGTCTTCCTCGATGTCGATCTTGGTCGAGGTTTCTTCCTGAATGCGGCGAATGGTCTTGCCGCCCGGTCCGATCACCATGCCGATCTTCTCGACGTTGATCTGGACCGTCTCGATGCGCGGCGCGTACTCGCTCAGGTGGCCGCGCGGCTCGGGGATGACAGCCAGCATCACGCCCAGGATCTGCATGCGGGCATCGCGCGCCTGGCTCAGGGCCTGGCGCAGCACGTCATCGCTGACACCCTTGATCTTGATGTCCATTTGCAGCGCGGTGATACCTTCGCTGGTCCCGGCCACCTTGAAGTCCATGTCGCCCAGGTGGTCTTCCATACCCTGGATGTCGGTCAGGACGGCGGTGCGGTCGCCTTCTTTGATCAGGCCCATGGCGATACCCGCCACCGGGCGGATCATCGGCACACCGGCGGCCATAAGGGACAGGGTGCCCGCGCAGACGCTGCCCATGCTGGTGCTGCCGTTGGAGGACATGACCTCGCTCACCACGCGAATGGTGTAGGGGAACACGTCTTCCGCCGGGATCATCGCGCGCAGGGCGGTTTCGGCCAGCGCACCGTGCCCGATCTCGCGGCGCTTGGGACCGCGCAGGAACCACGTCTCGCCCGTGCTGTAGGGCGGGAAGTTGTAGTGGTGCATGAAGCGTTTTTCGTCTTCGGGATACAACCCGTCGAGTGGCTGGCTGTCACGCGGGGTGCCGAGCGTGCAGATGCTGAGCACCTGCGTCTGGCCGCGCTTGAACAGGCCGGAGCCGTGCACGCGCGGCACGAGGTCCACTTCGGCGGCCAGCGGGCGGATCGTGAAGAGGTCGCGCCCGTCGGGGCGGATGCCTTCTTCGATGATCCGGCGGCGCATTTCCTTCTTCAGCGTATCCTCGATGGCTTCACGTACGGCCTTCGGGCTGACGCCGCCATCTTCGTCCGGCGCGGGACCGGCTTCTTCGTACTCGGCGATCAGGCGTTCGCGCAGGGCATCCATCGCCTCGTTACGCGCGTCGCGCTCCGGGCGGGTCTGCAGGATGTTGACGATCTCGTCGCGGGCCTTGCTCTCGACTTCGCTCGCCAGTGTCTCGTTCACCACGGATGGGATGTAGTCGCTCTTGGGCTTGCCGAGCTGCTCGCGCATTTCGTTCTGAATGCGGATGACGTCCTGCACTGCGTCGTGACCGAAGCGCAGCGCGTTGACCATCGTCTCTTCGTCGACTTCGTTCGCGCCCGCTTCGACCATGATGATCGCGTCGGCGGTCCCGGCCATACGCAGGTCGAGCGTGCTGTTGTCCATCTCGGGGATGGTGGGGTTGGCGACGAATTCGCCGTCGATCAGGCCCACGCGCACGGCACCGATCGGGCCGCCCCACGGCACATTCGAGATGTGCAGCGCGGCGCTGGCGGCGATGATCGACAGCATGTCAGCGTGATTTTCCTGGTCGTGGCTGAGCGAAGTCACGATCACCTGCACCTCGTTGCGCATGTCCTTGGGGAACAGCGGGCGCAGCGGGCGGTCGGTGACGCGCGAGATCAGGATGCTCGCCTCGGACGGGCGGCCTTCGCGGCGCATGAAGCTGCCGGGGATGCGGCCTGCCGCGTAGAGCTTCTCTTCATAGTCCACGCTCAGCGGGAAAAAGTCGATGCCCTCGCGGGCGGTCGAGCTCATGGTCGCCGATGCAAATACCATCGTGTCGCCCATGCGCACGGTCACGGCGCCGCCGGCCTGTTCGGCCAGCTTGCCGGTTTCGATGATCACTTCGCGATCCGCAACGTGGGCCACGAAGCGTTGGTTGGCGGGCATCCCGCCATTACCTGTAGTCATGGAATCCTCCGTAGACTAAAAAGCCCGGAGACAGGGACTGGAATATACGCTCAAGCCGCGTGCCCAACCAGAGGCCGCTTGAGGTCGTATGTTCCAATACCTGTCACTCCGGGCAAACGTCAACTTCTTTCTTGCTTAAAACAAACGCGCGGACCAGTCCGTGATCCGCGCGTTGGTTTTCTCGGTTTAGCGGCGCAGACCCAGGCGTTGGATCAGCTCGCGGTAGCTTTCCGGGTTCTTGCGGCTCAAGTACTTCAGGTGGCGGCGGCGCTGGCCGACCAGCTTGAGCAGACCCCGGCGGCTGTGCTCGTCATGCTTGTGAACACGCAGGTGCTCGGTGAGCTGCTCGATCCGGGTAGTCAGAAGGGCAATCTGAACTTCCGGTGAGCCGGTGTCCCCGTCGTGACGGGCATAGTTCTGGATTAGATCGGTCTTGATGTTCTTGTTGAGTCCCATCTTTTACATCCCTTCAGCGTACTGCTGTTGTCACCAGATGGTCCGGGACGTTGGCCCACCGGTCACGGTCAATAGGTTTAACACCCGTGACGATTATAGCAAGTCGTGGAAGAGATGAAAAGGCTCAATGCGTTGGGGCGGGAGTGCGGTGGTTTGGTGAATGTGTACAGAGGCGGGGAACTGCCAGGGATATACGGTGTCTTTTCAGTCGCACGGCTACTGATGTTTTTTTCTGGCAAAGATAAAAACCATGATAAGCGACGTGGTAAAACTCACTACTGTCACACCGATTGCTGTCGCGACTAGCCTCAGTTTTTCATCAACACTTGACGTTAAAATGTAGTAAACAAAAACAATTCCGCAGAAGACGAGCAGAGGAATATACATTTTGCGTAAAGTCTTAAGCTGATTCAAGGTTCTTCCTTTATCTGGAGGCTGTTATGCACTTTTTGAGCGAGAAAATGCAAGTTTCTCCCACGCTCAATGCTTCACGTGACCCGTAGAGGCGGGGCTTGCTCCGCCCGGTATGCGCAAAGCCGGAATGACCGGGAGCGATGTCGCGTTGTGTGCCACAGAGGCAGCAAAAGGGGCGTATAACGATACGCCCCTACACATTTTACGTCTGCTGCCGGACCGGCGACCAATCCTTGATCCCGAGTGCCTATTCCCTGCTTTTTCTACTCTTCCGTCGTTTCGCCCGCCACCAGACTGACCGTGTGGTGGGTGCGGAACAGGCTGTACAGGTCGTGCTGGCCGGGCACCGGCTTGAGGATGTTCTCGGACTGCATGATCGAGATCCACAGGTCGAGATCCTCGTCTTCCATCTGCATCTGCTGCTGCAAGACCTCGCGCGAGATCGGCGCGCGGCGCTCGTACAGGTCGAGCAGAAGCTGGACGAAGCGGTTGCGCTCGCTCAGAACGTCAATCACCAGCGGCGAGCTTTCGACCAGCGAGATGCCCTTGGTCTTGTAGTCGCTCTGCGGATTGTCGTACTCGCGCACGACGACCGCGCCCATCTCCAACAGTTCCTCGACGGCCTGTTGGAAGGTGGTGCTGGGATCGAACGGGCGCAGACGGCGGTGCAGGCTGCCCAGCGGGCACCACGCGAAGCCTCGGAAGCTGGTGAACTGCTCCACGCTGACGATCACGCGGCGGGTCATTTCGTGCACGTCTTCTTCGGTGACGCCGGGCGGATTCTGCGCCGTCGCCGCGACTTCGAGATCCGCGAGCTTGATCACGGGCACGAGGTCTTCGGGATTGTGGCGGTGCGGGACCAGCTCGCGCGCGAGGATGTTTTCACGCACGAGGAAGTCCACCCATTCCGAGCGCCAGGTGTCGGAGCTGTTCAGGCCCGGCCCTTCCAGGCCGTGATCCATACCGATACCCTTCAGCAAGAAGCCGTAGTTGACGTATTCCCAGCCGCGCACGTGCAGCGTATTGGCGACGCGGTGCACGATACGATCGCGGATGAGGAAGGTCTTGTCCACCATGGGGTGCGACATATTCAGCCCGATACGCTGGGTATCGGGATCGTATTCGAGCAGGCCCCGGCTGGCCGCCTGGAAGATCAGATCTTCCGCGCGGTCCTCGTTGGGGACTGTGTGCGCTTCGATGAGCTGGTTGACCAGCTCGTCCAGCGTCACCGTTTCGTCCTCGATCTGCGTCAGCAGTTGATCGAGCTGCACGATCACGCTCGACCACTGCGACGGGCGGAATTCCGGCTCCTCGTACTGGAGCACGCCGCCCTGAATGGGGGTGAGCGTCGGGGACGTATTGTAGACCGACGGCATCTCGCTGTGGCGGTGCAGGTTGCAGAAGTCCTCGACGTATTCCACGCTCAGCGCCGGGTTGGATTCGACCAACCGGCTGGTGCTGCCGCGCACGCCCCAGACGATCACCTGCTTGTTGCGGCCACGGACGGCGCTGAAGACTTCGTTGAAGTCACGGTCGCCGCTGGCGATGATGAACACGTCGGCGCTGTCGACTTTGGCGCTGTCGCCCAGGACTTCTTTGGCGATGCGCATGTCGGCGCTGTTTTTGCCGGGCAGGCTGAAGACCGGATCGATGTTCGAGCGCGCCATGCGGCTCGGCGCTTCGTCCGAGACTTCGCGCCCGGTGCGGTCCGTCAGCGGGGCGAGGCTGCCGCGCTGGCCCCACGGCGCATAGGCGGCCATGTGGACCACTTGGCCGTGCGTCTGCGCCTGCCGGATCATACCCTCGACCAGATTGTCGATGTCGAGGATGTATCCCTGTTCGCTCAGGCTGATGCTGATGTTCTCGAAGTCGATATACAGCGCCACCGTTTTGCTGGGGATGCCGAGAATTGCCTCCAGCGGCTGGAAGATCACGTCTTCCACGTCGGGCGGCGGCTCGTCTCCCCAGATGCGCACGCGGGCGCGGTCGGAGGTCTGGACCCGGTGCACCAGCGTCGAGATGTCCAGGCGCGTGGTGGCGATGATCAGCTCATCGACCGGGTCGGATTCGACGGAGAAGTAGTGCATCAGCAGCGCGTCGGTGACGAACTTACGCTCGGGCACGTTGAACAGCTCGTAGCCTTCACCGGCGAAGACCTGCTGCACGCTGACGCCCGCGCTGCCGCTGGGACGGCGATAGCGGTTCCAGTCCGCGACCGCCACGGCCCGCAGATCGTCCGGGCTTTTGAGTCCTGCTGCCAGCGCGGCGCTGTTCATCAGTGCTGCCGCGATGGATGGGACGTCGGGGGCGACGCCCCGCTGCTCTAATCGCTGAAGCAGATCATCGACATCGACAATTAAGTATGCTGTCATCCATAAACCTCACGTGGGCTATCCCTCATTAGGCAACGGATAATGAGGGTTAGCCAAAACTGCAGACCGACATTGCGCCGCGGCCTCCAATGAAGCCGCACACAATGCCGAGATACTCTCACATTGAATGGGGGCGTGTAGCATGTGGTGGGTAAGGCTAAATTTATCAGCCTAAGCTATCGTAATAACGGGCGTAATTTTGGGCAGCAGTGATGAGTCTGAAACTGTTAAGCCTTCAAAAAGAAAAAGGTCTTCGACCAGTGCCAGATCTCGGCAAAAATTTCTTGGACTAACCACCTTTGATACAGGTGTAATGCTCTATCAAGACGATCATGCTACGTTGCCCACAGCTTCATTTTAGCAGGCGAAGCGTTATTAGCCAAGTCGCACTTTGTGTAATTTTCACTAGCTCTCCACGTTTATATTGGGTTACCGCCACTTTGCAAGGGTGGTTATGCGGCAGCTTTCGCGGCCCATTCAGTCAGGGCAGCGCCGGGCAGATGGTTAGCGTTTCGTTACCCGTCAGGTTACAATTGATGATATCAGCGCCTCTCACATCGAGATGCCAACACGGGGCCCATCCCTAGAACAGAGTGACAACGTGTCCGGCAGAGTCCCCACTGTAACAAGCCCACCCTGGAGCAAGTCGACCAAGACGATCGTAACGTTGGTCCTGGTTGGCCTGCTTTTGCTGCTGATGATGCGCATCGACTCCACGACGTGGACGTCGCTCGCGCTGACGGTCGTATTCGCCTATTTGCTGTCGCCGCTGGTGGGTTTTTTCGAGCACCGGCTGTACGGCCTGCACCATTACGAATCGCGCCGGACGCTGGCCGTGCTCATGACGTGGCTGGTGTTGTTCGGGCTGATGGGAATCGTGGTCGGCCTGATCGTCCCGGCGACGCTCTCGCAGTTGCGCCAGTTCGCGGAAGACGTGCCCTCGCTGGTGGAAAGCACCCAGCAGGATCTTGAAGAATTTCTCAGCCAGCCGATCACGATTGGCGATTTTACGATCGTGCCCTGGGAGGAGCTGCAAGGCGTGGTGCCATTCGGTGACGGCACGACGTCCAGCTCCGACAACGGCACGTTCAGCGACACGCTCCAGTCGACGCTGCTGTCCGTCTCGGACTCGGCGCTGACGTTCGTCGGGGGCGCGGTGTCGCTGGTCGTTTCGACCTTCCTGATGCTGGTGATGATGTTCTACCTGATGCGCGACGGCCCGATCTTCATCGACTACTTCGTGCGGGGCACGCCCGAATCGTACCGGGGCGACGTGCTGCGCCTGTTCCACGAGCTGGGGCTGATCTGGAACGCGTATCTGCGCGGCCAGATTTTGCTCGGCGTGGCGGTGGGATCCGCGACGTACGTCGCCACGCTGATCCTGGGGCTGCCGCAGTCGCTGCTGCTGGCGATCCTGGCCGGGTTCCTCGAATTTATCCCGAACCTCGGCCCGACGCTGTCCGCGATCCCGGCGGTGATGTTCGCGCTGACGACGCCCAGCTCGACCATCGGGCTGGATGCGGGCATCGGCTTCGCGCTGGCGACGATCGCGGCCTACATGGCGATCCAGCAGCTTGAGGCGATCTTCCTCGTGCCGCGCATCCTGGGCAACAGCCTGGATCTGCACCCGGTTGTGGTGCTGATCGCCATCCTGATCGGCTCGAATCTGGCCGGGCTGCTGGGTGTGATCCTGGCCGCGCCGATCGTGGCGACGCTGCGCCTGTTCGGGCGCTACATACGCGGCAAACTGTTCGACGAGGAGTTATTCCCGGCGATCGCGCCCTATTCGGCGCAGCAGCGGGGCATGATCTATCAGGTGATGCACTATTTCCTTAGCAAACGGTTCCCGGTGCTGCCGCCCAGCGGCACGGAAGATTGGAAGCGCATCACGAGCGGCGGCATCGAACCGGTACAAAAACGCTGACAGGCGCGAAATCCGCCGGTTTACACGGAAAACTCGCGCGGCGACACATACCGATCTGGACAGCCGCCGCTGTTCCGGCGACAATTAGCAGTGCGTTGGCTGCCCAGGGCAGCAGCGCGCGGTTAGGATGCAGTGATGTTCGAAGCATTTCGCAGGCTCTTGTGGCCCGAATCGGGACGCAAGCGCCAGCCGCCCACGCCGCTCACCGATGAGCGGATCGTGGCAGGGTACCGGATGTTCTGGACGAAGTCCGTTTACACCTGGGATCCGGCGCGGCGTAAGGCTGTAGCAGGGCGCGTGCAGGCGGTTGCTGCCGCCCCTGACTTTGAAACCACTATGCTAGAACGGCGCTTTCGCGTCGAAGGGCTGGATGATCAGGCGCACAGTGGCGCGAGTCTGCTGGCCCTGTTAGAAGTCCTACAGGCGGTGGAAGCCTTTGAAGCGGACGCCGAGAATGACTAGTGCAGTGTCGCGCATTTTTTGCTAAGGAGAATCCAGCCATGAATAACGATGTACCCGAGATCCCGACCGAGTCAATTGCCGAGACCGAGAACTACACCATCTGGGTGGCTCAGGAGCCGGACGAAGAAGTGACCTATCACCTGGAGCTTGGCGCGGTGACCGTACACTTCTTCCAGGAAGAATGGGAAGATTTCCTGGATCTGGTCGGTGATGTCAGCGACGAAGCGCCCGAAGAAGGCGAAGAAGAAATGGATTATGAAGTCGAGCTGGACTGGGGCTCGCTCTATTTCAGCCGCGACGAGTGGGAAGAATTCAAGCGCCTGCTCGGCCAGATCGAAACTGAATAACCGACCGGTTTACCGGATGATGAGACGTACGACCACCAGGGACAATTCAGCCGAATTGTCCCTGGATCGTATCCGGCAGGGTGCGGGGAGCGATCCCCGTGGATGAGCGCGACGTTCGCTTTTTGCTGCACGACACGGGCCAATCCGCGCTGGACTGGCTCGCCGGGCAGGACCTGGACGAGCGCCACACCCTGAGCCTGATCGGGGCGCTGCGGCGGACGCTCACTCCCGCGCAGGCCAGCGCCGTGCTGACCACGGCGCGGCTGCGCCAGCGGGCCGAGGCCAAGTTCAGCCGGGCGGCGGGCATGTACTTCACGCCCGACGCGCTCGAACAGGCCAGCGGCGAAGCGATCAGCCGGTGGCGCGCGCGGCGTTTCGCGGATCTCGGCGCGGCGCGCATCGCGGATCTGGGCTGCGGTATCGGCGGGGATCTGTTGGCGCTGGCGGCGGTTCCCGGCGCGTCCGCGATCGGGCTGGATCTCGATCCTGTTCGGCTGCGGCTGGCGGCTGCGAACCTGTCCGCCTATGGGCTGTCCGGCGCGCTGGTGCAGGGCGATCTGCTCGATCCGCTGCCGCTGGCGGGCGTGCCCGCCGCGTTTTTTGATCCGGCCCGGCGCGAGGCCGGACGGCGCATCTTTTCCGTGCGCGACATGCACCCGCCGCTGGACGTAATACGCGCGTGGCCGTTCGAGGCGCTGGCGGTCAAGCTGTCGCCGGGTGTGGACCTGGGTGAGCTGTGGCCCTATACCGCTGCCGGGGCGGGCGTCGAGTTCGTCAGCATGGGCGGCGAGCTGAAGGAGGCCGTGTTGTGGCGGGGCGCGTGGGGCTTCGCGGGGAACCGCGCCAGCCGCGTCG
>NZ_DAISHJ010000169.1:0-8783 GCF_036822615.1 Aggregatilinea sp.
TGCGCTGGCGGCAGTTGGGGCAGGGTTCGCGCCGCGCCTCATCGCAGCGGCGGGGCGCGGGTCATCTGGACCTCGTATACGCGGCAGCCTGGATGCCGTGGCTGCTGTGGTCCGTGCACCGGCTGGTGCGGCCTGATCCGGCGCGCGGCGCAGTGCTGGCCGTGGGGATCATCGCCGCGATGTGCTTCCTGGCCGACGTACGCTTGAGCGCGTACGCCTTCGTGACGACCGCCGCCTACGCGCTGTGGCTCTGGGCGCAGCAGCCGGACCTGTGCCGGCGCCTTCCCGCGCTGCGTCTCATCGCACGGATCGGCACGGCAGCGCTGGTCGCGGCAGGACTCACCGCCGTCGAGTGGATTCCGCTGCTGCTTCTGCGCGCCGATCTCTCGCGCACGTCAATGCGCATCGAAGATGCCGCGGTAGACAGCATCAACGCCGGGCAGTGGATTGGGCTGGTGATCGGCTCGCACGGCGGCGCGTGGGAAACACTAGTCTATCCCGGTGTCAGTGTGCTTATTCTGGCGATCGTGGCCCTGCTGCTGCGCCCAAAGCAGCTCTGGTTCTGGGGCGCGTGGGTGCTGCTGCTGGCGTTGTACGCGATGGGCGATCAGTTCGTGCTGTGGACAGCCCTGGTCAAACTGATTCCCCCGCTGCTCTGGTGGCGCGTGCCGTCGCGCGTCTGGATCATCGCCGCGCTGATCCTGCCCTATCTCGCAGCGTGGGGCGTGCAAAGCCTGACCGCCGCCGATTTGCTGCGCAAAGCGGCGCGACTGAGCGCGGTCGCGCTGGTTGGTGGAGGATTGACGTGCAGCCTCTCCGGCCTCGCCCTGCGCCCGGATAACCTCGATCCCGCATCCGTCACGGGCACGCTGGCGCTGCCCGCGATCGGGCTGCTCGTTTTGCTGGCGGTATTCCGGCGCGCGCCGTCGCGGCTCCTGCTGCCCCTGTTTGTGATAGTGGTTGCGGCGGATCTGCTGTGGATCGATCCGTCGCTGATCGAGGGGCGATCCACGCGCGCATGGCTCGATCCGTACCGCGATCTGGCCCTGACCCTGAAAGACGACGGCGCGACACGCGTTTATTCCCCCAGCTATAGCCTGCCTCAGCAGGCCAGCGCCTATTGGGACATCCCGCAGTTCGGCGGCGTCGATCCGTTCCAGATGAAAACGTACGTCGAAGCGGCAGAAGCAGCCACAGGCGTGCGCAGCGAGGGGTACAGCGTCACGATCCCGGCCTATGCCAGCGGCGAGGCGTCCCTGGACGCGGCCAACCGCGACGCGCCGCTGCGCGCAGATCTGCTCGCGCAGTGGGACGTATCGCACGTCGTGGCAGCGTACCCACTGGAAGCGGACGGGCTGGCACTAATCGCGCAGGTGAACGGGATCTACGTCTACCGCAACCTGCTGCTGCCGGACGCTGCGCTCGATTGGCACGGTCCAAACCGCGTCGCGGTGCGGACAGACGCGGAGCAGCCGCGCGTGCTGTACGCGATTGCGGCGGGGCGCTGGCAAAACGCCAGCGGCGATTCGCCGGGTCTGCCGGGCGCGATTGAGCCGGGCGTCCAGACCTGGACCTACCGGTACAGCGCGTCGGAAATCTGGATCGGTCTATTAACCGGCGGCGGGCTGCTCGTTGCGGCGGGCCTGCTGGCGTGGAGCACACGGTATGCGACGACCAGCAGCCATCACGCCGCGTGAGTGGCGGCGCGTGGCGCTGTTCGCCGCGCTCGTCATGCTGTTCACGACGATCCCCTATCTCATCGCTTGGGGGACAGCGGGCAGCGGCACCCGGTTTGGCGGCTTCCTGTTCAGCGTCGAGGACGGCTACAGCTATCTCGCCAAAATGCGGCTCGGCGCGCGCGGCGACTGGCTGTTTACGCTGCGCCACACCACCGAGCCGCACGATGGCGCGCTGATGTTTTTGCCTTACGTGCTGTTAGGCAGGCTCACCGGCATGGTCGTGCCCGCTGACGATCCGGCCCTGCCGGATGCGCTGGCGATCACCTACCACACCGCGCGGGTGCTGTTCGGCATGCTGCTGATCGGGGTCTCGTACCGGTTTGCCGCCGAGTTCTTGCCGGGACGCCGCGCGCGATGGCTGGCCCTGATTCTGATCACGCTCGGCGGCGGGCTGGGCTGGCTGCTGTTGATTGTGGGCGCGCAGCACTGGCTGAACTGGCTGCCCCTCGATTTTTACCTGCCCGAAGGCTACAGCTTCCTCATCCTCTACAGCCTGCCTCACCTCGCGCTGGCACGCAGCGCCCTGTTGGGCGGATTCCTGCTGCTGTCCCGCACGCTCGACGCATCTTCCGATCGTCGCTGGCGCTACGGTCTCGCCGCCGGATTGTGCTGGGCGGTGATGGGGCTGGCCGTGCCGTTTTACATCCCGGTGATCTACGCGGTGCTCGGCGCATGGGGGCTGGCCGCGTGGCTGCGCGACCGCCGCTTTCCCTGGCTCCTGTTCCGACAGGCGGTGATCGCCGCCGCCGTGCCGCTGCCTGTTCTGCTCTATACCGGCATCGTGTTCCTGACCAGCGACGTATTCGCGCAGTGGTCCGCGCAAAACCGTCTCCCCTCGCCGCACCCGCTGCACTACGTTTTTGGCTACATCGTGTTGGCGCTGCCCGCGCTGGCCTCGTTCAGGTGGGTGTGGCGACGCGACAAACGGCCCGGCAGCGCGCGCTATCTGCTGCTGATCGGTTGGCTGACCATCGTGCCTATCCTGGTCTACCTGCCCATCAACGTACAGCGCCGCCTCTCCGAAGCCGTCATCGTGCCGCTGAGCATTCTGGCCGTCGTGGGACTGCGTCTGGCGTTCAAATCCCACCGCATGCGGCGCATCGCGGTTGCCGCCGTGTTATGCCTGGCGCTGCCTACATCGATCGTGCTGTGGTTCGGCGGAATCGGCGCGGCGCTGACTCACAGGGCACCGATTGACTGGTCGGACGGGATGATCGACGGGCTGGCGCGCCTGAACGCGGCGGTCCCCCGGGACGCTCGCCTGCTGACCACGCGCGAGATCGGCAGCTATGCCCCCGTACAGACGGATCTGGTGTCCTACGTGGGGCACGGCCCGGAAACCCTCTACGGGGAGCGTAAATACGCCGAGGTCGAGCGCTTCTTTGCGGATGAGATGGATGCGGGCGAACGGCAGACGCTTTTGCACGGAATCGACTACGTATTTTATGGCCCGCTCGACCCCGGTGCGCCCGATCCCGGCTGGGCGGACGGTCTGCGTCCCTTCGCGCAAAACGCCCAAAGCCAATACCGGATCTACGAGGTTCCACATGACGAAACGTAACCCCTCCGCATGGCTTCCGGCTCTGCTGCTGATCGCGGCGGCGATTGCGCTGTTTCACAAGCTGCTGGGCGGCGACACGCTCTTTTGGGGCCTGCCTTCGCTTCAGTTCGATCCGTGGCGGCACTTCGCATTCGAGGAAATCCGGCACGGGCGGCTGCCGGGCTGGAACCCGTACGCGGGCGCGGGCGCGCCGCTGATCGCCAACTACCAGAGCGCGATCTTCTACCCGCCCAACTGGCTGTATCTACTGGGCTCGGACGCAGCCGCCATGTCCGTCAGCACGTTTTTGCACCTCGCGCTGGCGGGCACCGGCATGTGGGGTTTTACGGGCGCATTGGGCATGGGGCACTTCGGGCGCGGCGTGAGTATGCTGGCGTTTGCGCTGTCCGGCTACCTGATCGGGCGCGCCGGATCGTTCGCCACGTTCGACGCGGCGATATGGATTCCGTGGGTATTTTGGATGGCGCACCGCGCGCTCGCCCGCCGGACGTGGCGCAACGCCGGGCTGTTGGCGCTGGTCGTCGGCCTTCAGCTTTTGACCGGCGTGGGATTGTACGCGCTGTGGCTGGCGATATGGGGTCTGCGCGGCATTCCGGCCCGCACGCGCTGGACCGGGCTGGCGATGGTCGCGGCGGGCGCGGCGCTGGGCGCGGGCATCGCCGCCGTACAGGTCATTCCGACCGCCGAATACCTGATGCAGTCGCAGCGAGCGGGCGGCCTGGACTTTGACTTCACGACCAACCTGTCCTACGCCCCGCTGCGACTGGTGACGCTGTTCAGCCCGAATTTCTACGGCACACCCGCCGATGGCTCGTACCTGACGAAAGGCATTTACTTCGAGGACGCGGCGTATATCGGGTTCTTCCCGCTCCTGCTGGCGCTCGCCGCCATGATCCGGTGGATGCGTACACGGCGCGCAGAACAAACCGATCCGGCAGCGGCCAGCGTGCCGTTCTGGGCGCTGCTGGCCCTGGTCGCGCTGGTGCTGGCAATGGGACGCCATACGCCCATTTTCAAGCTGCTGTTCACCTATGTGCCCACCTTCGACGTGTTCCGCGAGCCGGTCCGCTGGCTGATCCTGACTGCATTCGCGCTCGCGGTGCTGGCAGGCATAGGCGCGCAGCACGTCGCGCGCGGCAAGTGGCTGACGTTCTGGTCGCGGCTGTCCGTCGCCGGGGGATTGGCAATGGCCGCGCTGGCCCTCGCCGCGCCAATGATCACCGACACGTCCCACAACGTCGAGGTGCTATCGCGTGGCGTGGCGGCGCTCGGCTGCGGGATAGCGCTCAGCGCGCTGCTGGTCCTGGCGAAACCCCAAACCGGATCGCGCGCCGTCCGGCGCTGGCAGGCGGCAGTCCTGATCGTCGTCACGGCGGATCTGGTCTGGGCGTCATCGGGGCTGAATCCGACCGCGCCCGCTGAGTTCTACCAACCCGCACAGGTGACCAACCCCACCGGGCGGCTGTACTGGTTCGACGCGCAGGAGGAATCGGTCAAGTTCGATGATTTATTCGTGCTCGGCGATTACCGCGTCGCGCGCGACGACTGGCGCGCCGTGCGCACGTCGCGCCTGCCCAACCTCAACATGCTGGATGGCATCCGCACGCTGAACAACTTCGATCCGCTGCTGCCCGACCATCACCGCCGGTACATCGATCTGATCGAGGAACTGGGGCCAAAGGCGGGGCCGCTGCTCAAGGCAGCGAGCGTCACCGAAACTCTGGGCGATACCCGCCCGGCAGGCTGGCAGGGCACCACGCCCGACTTCACCGCGCCAGACGAGACGCCGCGCGCATGGCTGGTTGGCGCGGCGGAATGGGCCGCTGCGGACGATGCGATCGAGGACCTGCTGCGCCGCCCGGATTGGGATCCCCAAACGACCGTCATCCTGGCCGGATCGCCACCTGCCGACGCGGTATCCAGCGGATCGCCGCAGGGGACCGTCACGGTGGTGGACGAGCAGGCGAACCGCCTCGCGCTGCAGGTCGAGAGCGACGGGCTCGCCTACCTCGTCATCAGCACGACGTGGTATCCCGGGTGGAACGCCACAATCGACGGGCAAGACGCGGAAATCTACCGCGCCAATCTTGCGTTCCAGGCGATCGCCGTCCCTGCGGGCAGCACGGAAGTGACCCTCACCTTCCGGCCCAACGGCATCGTCGCCGGAGCAGTCATCAGCGCGGTCGCCCTCGCGCTGGCGCTGGTATGTATCGCGTGGCGTCCCCGGCGAGCGCCGGATTCGCTTATCGCCTGAGGGCGAATTTCAGCCCGGCCTGAAACCCTGCCGCCGCCACTTCGCAGTGGTTCTGATCCGGGAAAATATGTTTGACGAGCGAAAACCCTTCGTAGCCGCGACCTTGCAGGATGGCCGCGAGCCGCAGCGTATCGGTCATCGTCTGGTCGTCCATGCTTTCCTCCAGCTCGCCCACGAACAGAAACACGCGGACCGGCAGCGCACGGTGGGTTTCGGCAAACGCCTCCTCCTGCCGGAAGGCGTAACGCTCCCCGTAGGACAGCGTAGGGCTACCCACGATCAGCGTCTGAAACAGGCCCGGCGTTTCCAGCATCCCGAACAGCGCGAACAAGCCGCCGTAGGAGTGCCCCAGTAAAATCCGGTTTGAGGGATCCGCACGATAGCTGCGTTCGACAAACGGAATCAATTCGTCTTCGATGAACTTGTGGAAGCCCCCCGCGTCGCCGTTCGGAACCGGGCGCTTGTGGGCCTGCTCCATAGAGCGCGTCACGGCGTCGTCTCGCACGGGCGTCAGATCGTGGTCGCGCCGGGTGAACGACACGCGGAAGGACTCGATGGGATCGTCACCTTCCGGATAACCAATGCCCACCACGATCGCGTCCGTCGTGCTGCCGCACCAGGCCATCGGGCGAATGATTTCGGTGACCAGGCCGGAATACCAGTTGCCATCGAGCACGTAGACCACGGGCCACTTTTCAGGCGTGCTGTGGAACGGCCAGTCCTCGCCTGCGGGCGCATCATAACCCAGCGGCAGGCTCACGGTGATGCGATACGTTCTGCCGTTCTGCCGGGATGTCATCAGATGTTGTTCGCTGCCGAGCAGAGTTACGGGTTCCGCGGTCATCGCCATCTCCTTGTCTGTGCTGTACGATGGTCATAGAGGATGTTCATTGTCATCTTAGCGGACTTTTCCAACTAGAACAGATTATCTATTATTTTGTCGAGATTCCAACGATTTTCGGGCATACTCACGTATAAGCTGCCGGGATATGCGATTCCCGATCCACACAGCCCTCTCACTGCCGCAGACCAAAGGGAACGCAGCCGTCGTCAATGTGCATAACCACACCCGGTGTTTTCCCCTCAGCACAAGGTTAGGTGTCGCCGCCGGGCAGGGGAAATCACTATAATCTTCCTTTGATGCGTCGATCAGAAAGTGCAATGCGGGGATGCAGACCATTTCATTCGTTTCTGTGGTGATGCCCGTTTATAACGAGGCCGCCTATATCTCGCGTTCTCTGGGTGCGGTTCTGGCCCAGGATTATCCTGGCGACTGCCTGGAAGTTTTGGTCGTCGATGGCGGGTCCACCGATGGCACACAGGCGGTAGTCGAAGCGGCAACGCGCACGGACGCGCGCGTGCGCCTGCTCGACAATCCGCGCCGTCTTCAGGCCAGTGCGATGAACGTTGGCCTGCGCGCGGCACACGGCGACGTGATTGCCCGCGTGGACGGCCACACGCTCATCGAGCCCGACTATATCCGGCGCTGCGTCAAGGCGCTGAATGCGACCGGTGCGCACAACGCCGGAGGGCCGCAGCGCTTCGTGGGCCTGACTCCGTGGGGCCGCGCGGTCGCCGCCGCGTACCGGTCCCCCTTCAGCGTGCCGAGCCGCTTTACCGTCAGCGAGCGCGCCGAGTTTGTCGACACGGTCTACATGGGCGCGTGGCCGCGCGCCGTGTTGGAACAGATCGGCGGCTTCGACGAATCGCTGGCCGTCAACGAAGACTACGAACTCAACGTGCGCATCCGGCAGGCAGGCGGGCGGATCTATCTGTCGCCGGACATCCGATCCGCATACTACGGGCGGCAGACGCCCGGCGCGCTGTGGCGGCAGTTCTTCCGCTACGGTGGCTGGAAGTTCAAAGTGCTGCGCAAGCATCCGGCCTCGGCCCGCCCCCGCCACCTCGTCGCGCCCGTTTTCGTAGCCGCAATCGCAGGCGGCGCAGTACTCGGCCTGTTCAGCAAACGCGCGGCGCGGTTGTGGCAGATCGCGCTCGGCAGCTATGCCGTGGCTCTGACGGCGGCCTCGGCACGGCAGGCCGCCCGCGAGGGCTGGCAGCATCTCCTCCGGCTGCCGCTCGTGTTTGCCTGCATGCACGTCGCCTGGGGCAGCGGCTTCTGGGCCGAAGCGCTGCGAGCGGTTTCCGGCGTCGCAGTAAGGAGGGTACGCGCATGACCCTACCCCCGCCCGCTGTCCGAACGCACCGGCTTCAGCTTCAAATTTCCGAGCGGCGCGTGCTGCTCATGCTCGGTGATACGCTGGCGATTCTGGTATCTGTGCTGCTGTCGCTAATCATCTGGCTGATCATGGATGGGCGACACCTGGGAATCAGCTTCCTCGTCGCGCACGGCTACTGGTTCCCGATCCTGGCCGGGCTGTGGTGGCTGCTCGCCAGCGCCAACGACTTTTACAGCCTGCGCATCTCGTCGCGTCTCGATCTGAGCATGATGCGGCTGGTCCAGGTAGAGCTGCAAGTCCTGGTGGTGTACCTGATGATCTTCTTCGTCTCGCCACGGACGGCGCTGCCCCGCCTGTTTATCCTCTACTACGCGGTGCTGTCGTTCGCTTTTATCCTGGCATGGCGGCTGTGGCGGCCTTTCCTGATCGGCTGGACGGCCACACCGCGCCGCGCGCTGATCGTCGGGACCGGGCACGCCGCGCAAACGGTCAACAGCATGCTGCGCGAAGAAGCCCCGGACGATTACCACGTCGTTGGCATTATCCGCGACAGCGGCAGTCCGCGCGGCGACATTCCCCTGCCCATCCTCGGCAGCGGGGCGAACCTGTTGGCCGCCGCCCAGGCCCACGACGTCTCCGAGATCGTTCTGGCGAACGGGCAGGACTTCTCCGCCGAGATGTTCCAGGCGCTCACGGACTGTTACGAATCCGGCCTGAGCATCGTGCCCATGCCCCTGCTCTACGAGCAGGTCACCGGGCGCGTGCCGATCGAGCACATCGGGCCGCAGTACTGGATGTCGATCCTGCCGACGGAAGGCACGTCGATTTTTGATCCCTATCAGGCCATCAAACGCGCGACCGATCTGGTACTGGCTGTGTTGGGGTTGGTCCTGTTCGCCGCCGTGCTGCCGTTTATCGCCCTGGCGATGCACATCGACTGCCCCGGCCCGCTGTTCACGCCGCCATCGAACACAACGAAGCCGACACATGATGCAATCGACAGCGCCACGATCATCGGGTCGGCAAACCAGTCGTGGTTGCGACCAAGG
>NZ_DAISHJ010000170.1:0-8648 GCF_036822615.1 Aggregatilinea sp.
GCTTGTCTCCCCTCTCCAACCCAGATTGGAGAGGGGCCGGGGGTGAGGTCGCGGTGAGGATACGCCCCGCAAAAAACCGATCCCCGCGCCCCGCGCCCCGGTTGGCAGCAGATCCGCTCTGCCGCTACACTCAACAACAATGTCCAGGCGCGCGCCGCCCTGTCGCTGAGTCCCGGCGGCGCGCTACCATATCATGCAGGGAGAGTGTGCCGTGAGCCGTGCGATGTACGAGACAGTGCCGCCTCCACCGCCCCGCCGGTCCCGCGCGGGCTGCTGGGGGATGCTCTTTATCCTGGTCGTGATCGCGCTGCTCCTCGGCGGTGTGGCCGCCGTCGCGCTGTACTGGGCAGGCGATCCCAGCATCATCGAAGTCAAGGTCGTGCCCGCCGCGCTGGTGATCAACGCCACAGATCCACAAACGATCACCGTGACCATCGACAACGTGGGCCTCGACCCGGTGACCGTGACCGGCATCGGCCTGGATCCCGATCTGCTGGCGGGCGTCCGCGTGACCTCCATGCAGCCGGTGTATACCGCCGTCACCGAGCGCAGCTACCCGTTGTTCGGCGCGTGGGACGAATACCGGCTCGACACGGTCGTGCAGCCCGGCGACACGTTGGAAGTCGCGCTGACTCTGGAGGGGATTCAAGCGGGCGTGTACAATACGGATCTGACCGTCTGGATCGAAAGCGATCTGGCGGGGATTCAAGTGGCGCGGGCGGCCCGCACACCGCTCGCCGTGGACGTGCGCTAACCGGACGAGCGAGTTATCCCATGTTTATAACGTTTGAGGGGCCGGAAGGCAGCGGTAAGACCACCCAGGTCACCCTGCTGGTCCGCGATTTACAGGACCGGGGCTACACCGTTTTTCACACGCGGGAGCCGGGCGGCACCAGCATCGGGGACCAGATCCGCGACGTGCTGCACGACCTGAAAAACGAGCAGATGCACCCGCACACCGAGATCCTGCTCTACGCCGCGTCGCGCGCGCAGTTGGTCCACCAGGAGATCCGCCCCCGGCTGGCCGCGAACGAGATCGTGATCTGCGACCGCTATGCGGACAGTACGCTGGCGTACCAGGGCTACGGGCACGGCCTCGATTTAGGCGTTCTGCGGCAGATCCTGGGCTTTGCGACGGGCGGCCTCCAGCCGGACCTCACGCTGTACCTCGACATCACCGCCGAAGACGGTCTGCGCCGCCGCCATGCCGCCGCCGATGCGGGCGCGGAGTGGAACCGCATGGACGCGCTCTCGCTGGACTTTCACCGCCGCGTGCGCGAAGGCTATCTGCGCCTGATCGCGGAAGCGCCCTCGCGATGGGTGACTATCGACGCGACCGGCGAGCGCGACACGATCCACGCGGAGATCCGCACAGCGGTGCTGGCGCGGCTCACCACGCCCGACACGCTCAGCCGCTAGGAAAACCGCAGCGCACAGCCGCTAGCGATTAGCCGTTAGCCAGAACAAAAAACACGCTCCCATACACGGAGCGTGTTTTTCATGGAAGGGCGGGGCTTGCTTCCGCCCGGTTTTTCGCCACATAACCGCGCCGGTCAAGAGGGGCCGGGGGTAAGGTCGCTTTTCAGTCGTCCAACCCGCCGAGATCGCCCAACCCGCCGCCCAGCGGGGACGGGGGAGGCACGTCGGCGGGCATGTCGGGCAGGCTGGATTCGATGTCTTCCGGGCTTTCGCCGCGTTCCAGCCGGTCCACGACTTCTTCGAATTCCCCGCCGAGATCCTCGCCGGTTTCAGCGCTCATTTCCCGCAGCATCCGCCCCAGCATCACCGGATCGTCGGTGTCCAGGTCGTCGAACGCGTTGTCGTTCACGTCGTCGCTGTTCATCAGGCGGCCCAACGGCGAGCGCCGGATCGCCACGCGCGAGATCAGCCGCGTCAGGTCCGCGCTGCCGCAGTGTGTGCACACCGGCACGGCCTCGTCGTATTCGGCATAGGTTTTGTAATGCAGCGTCACTTTGCGGTGACAGGCATTGCACCGGTATTCATACGTTGGCATACGCCCTCCAATCCCCACACGCTTCACCGACAGATTAGCACGCGCGCCGCAGGTGTCAAGGGGCGCGGTTCCCGTCCGGCGACCCCGCGCTGCTGCCGCCGCTTTTTTAATGTGCTTCTAATGCACTTCTTGCCTCCCGCATACAAGGTGCGGCGGCGTTTAGGATACAATCGACGTGTATGACATCACGCGGCCCGCATCGAGCAGGCCCGGTCGATGCCCCGTGCACGGCATGAAGGGAAATTGGATGTCCCAGTATCAGAACCCGCCCACACCCGACCACGACCAGCCCTCGCCGCAGAGACAGGTTCCCCAGCCGCCGCCCGGATTCCGGCGCGTCGCCGTGCGTCTGCCCGTCAGCGCGCCGCGCGTCACCTACGTGCTGCTGGCCGTGATCGTGTTGATTTACCTGTACTACATGAGCCTGTCGAGCGCGATGGCCCAGAACGAATTTCTGGCAAATTGGGCCAAGATCAACGACCGGATCCGCGACGGTGAATATTACCGGCTGCTGACGTCGATGTTCCTGCACCTGAACCTGATGCACATCGTCTTCAACGGCTATGCGCTCTACATCATCGGGCGCGACGTCGAGGCGCTGTTCGGGCATGTGCGATTTGCGCTTATCTACTTCCTGGGTGGGCTGTCGGGGTCGCTGGCGAGCTTCGTCTTCACCAGCGCGCCGTCGGTCGGCGCGTCGGGCGCGATCTTTGCGGTCTTCGGCGCGGAGGCGGTCTATTTTTACCAGCACCGCCGCCTGCACGGTGAAATGGGTCGCCGCCACCTGAACCAGCTCATCGTGCTGATGGTCGTGAATCTGGCTCTCGGCGTGCTCTCGCAGGCGACCACCTATAAGATCGACAACGCCGGACACATCGGCGGGCTGATCGGCGGCGTGGTATTGGCGTGGTTCATCGGGCCGCACTACGACGTGCAGGCCGATCCGGCAGCGGAAGGCGGCCATCGCGTCGTAGACCTGAACCCGGTACAGCGCTGGGCGCTGCCGTCGCTGATCTACGCAGTCACGCTGGCCGCCGTCATGGCCTACGCCGTCGCCGCCTGATTACGATTCGGGTGCCAGGAACGCCACCGCCCGCGCGACGCTGTCCGCGGGCGACACCTTGATCTGCGCGTCGGCAATGGTGCCCTCTTCGTCGATCACCCAATGCGAGCGGATCACGCCCATGTACTTTTTGCCGTACATCGACTTTTCGCCCCAGACGCCGTAGGCGTTCAGCGTCTTGTGGTCGGGATCGGACAGCAGATCGTAGGGCAGGTGCTCCTGCTCTTTCCACTTCAGCAGCGCGTCGGGCATATCCGGGCTGAGGCCGAGCACCACGGCATTCACGCCGTTGAACGCGGGCATCTCGTCGCGCAGGCCGCACGCCTGGGCGGTGCAGCCGCTCGTCCCCGCCTTCGGAAACGCAAACAACAGCACCTTCTGGCCGCGATAGTCGCTGAGATGGACCGTTTTTCCGTCTTGATTCTTCAGAGCAAAATCAGGGGCTTTTTCGCCAACAGCAGGCATTAGGACCTCGCTTCATCACAAAGATCTGGCGCAGTGCGGGGGCTGTGTTGTCATACGAGCCCACAGCGTGAGCAGAGTCTAGCATAACTCGCGCTCTGGCTGCGACTAAACAAATTGAACATATTTTGATTAAGATAATTTGGGAGCACTCGTTTGGCTCCCCGGGACCTCGGGAGTATACTCGAATCACGGCTGTTCTACCCTGCCATTCTTCGTAAAGTGTATCTAGGGAGGCAACAGTGAAAAAAGGTTTAGTTTTGCTCCTCGTCCTCGCCCTCATGATCCCCGCGATTCCTGCGACCCTCGCGCAAGATCAGGTTGAGCTGGTTCTCGGATCGTGGCGTGTGGACGATGTCGCGCAGATGGAAGAAATCATCGCGGCGTTTGAAGAAGAACATCCCAATATCTCCATTACGTTCGACCCCACCAACCCGCCCGACTATAACGCGACCCTGCTCAGCCAGTTCGAGACCGGCAACGCGCCGGACTTGATGTACCTGCGCTCCTACGCGGTCAGCCTGGCGCTGTACGAAGCCGGCAACATCGCAAACCTGAGCGACCTGACCGGCATCGACAACTTCGACGCGCAGGCGCTGGCCCCCTGGCAGGCGCCGAACGGCGATCAGTACGGCGTCCCGATGATCGCCGTGTCGCACGGCATCTACTACAACAAGAGCCTGTTCGAAGAACTGGGCATCGAAATCCCGCAGACGTGGGAAGAACTGCTGGCCGCCGGTCAGACGCTGGAAGATAACGGCTACGACGGCTTCGCAAACGCCAGCGGCGACACCTGGACCATCGCGGAAATCGTGTTCATGAACCTCGCCCCGACGTTTATCGGCGGGTACGAAGGCCGTCAGGCCTACCTGAGCGGCGAGCGCTGCTTCAACGACGAGCACGCCGTGGCCGCCTTCCAGGCGATCGCGGACCTCGCGCCGTACTTCCCCGAAGATCAGGCCGCGCTGACCTACTACGACAGCCAGCAGATCTTCCTGATGGGCGAAGCGGGCATGTGGCTCGGCGGCTCGTGGGACATCCCGCTGTTTGAGTCCGAAGCGCCGGACTTCGACTGGGGCGTCTTCGCGGTCCCGGCCCCCGAAGGTCAGGATGAGCAGTACGTGACCTTCCACTACGACGCGGGCATCGGCATGAACGCCAACACCGAGCACCCCGAAGAAGCGCGTGAGTTCCTGACCTGGGTGACCCAGTCGGAATTCTCCACGATGCTCGGTAACCTGCTGCCCGGCTTCTACCCGCTGAGCAAGGACAAGCCCGAGCTGACCGACCCGCACGCCGCCGAATTCCTGGCCCTCAACGAAGGCCGTGGTGTGGACGTGCGCTGGTCGTGGGAAAAGCTGGACGACGGCGATCCCAGCGCGTACTCCCTGATGCAGGACAACTCGATCGCGATCCTGAACGGCGAAATGACGCCGCAGGAAGCCGCCGACGGCCTGCAGGAAGGTCTGGCGCAGTGGTTCGAACCGGCCCAGAGCTGCGGCAGCTAGGTTCGCTGCTGGCACATCGTTAAGCGTACTGCCATCGCCCGGCCCCGGTCGGGCGATGGTTTTCACCCGACAAATTCACTTTGACCCGATAACTTAAACGTGTGTTTTGGTCCTATTTACATGGTGTTTGTTGAAACTTACGGTATGGTTTTATTGAGTGATCGCAGCGCTCCTCCCTCTCCCGCTGCACAGCGCCGTACCACGCGCCAGACCGTACTTGGAGCTTAGCATGGCCGTTATTGAACGATCCCTCAAAACGCTCGGCCTGACCGGAAACTGGGAGGCCGGACGCCGCCGCGCCTGGATCCTGTTCCTGGTTCCGGCGGTCGTGTTCTACACGATTTTTATGGCGTACCCCCTGCTCAACTCGATGCGCCTCAGTTTTTATACCGGCACGGGCCTGCGCCCCACCGAGTTCGTCGGCCTGCAAAATTACCACGACCTGTTCGCCAACGATCTCCTGCGCGAGCGCTTCCTGAACGCGCTGGGCAACACGTTCATCTTCTTCGGCGTGCACATGCTGGTGCAGAACACGCTGGGGCTGCTGTTCGCCACGCTGCTGTCGCAGACGCACCTGTTTGGGCGCAACATCTACCGCACGATCATTTTCATCCCGGCGACGATGTCGGTGCTGCTGACCGCGTTCCTGTGGCGGCTGATCCTCAACCCGCGCTGGGGGATGCTGAAAATTCTGTTCGAAGACGTGGGGCATCCTGAATGGTTCCACAGTTGGCTGGGCGACACGCGCTGGGCGCTGATCGTGGTGGCGCTGGTATCGTCGTGGCAGTGGGTCGGCCTGCCGACGATGATGTTCCTGGCCGGGCTGCTCAACGTGCCGGAAGAGCTGAGCGAAGCCGCCCACGTGGACGGCGCGAACGCGTTCCAGATCTGGTGGCGCGTCAAGCTGCCGCTGCTGCGCCCGGTGATTGCCATCGTGGCGATTCTGACGTTCATCGGCAACTTCAGCGCCTTCGACGTGGTGTACGCCATGATGGGGGCCAATGGACCGCCCGACTATTCCACCGACATCATGGGGACCTATTTCTACCGCACGGCCATCGCGGGCGAGCACCCCGTCGCGCGGCCCGACATGGGCCTGGGCGCGGCGGTGGCGACCATCCTGTTCCTGATTCTGCTGGTGGGCGTGTCGCTGTGGCTGCTCTGGTCGAACCGCCGGGGTGAAGGGGGCGTGTTCGCATGATCGACATTCTGGCCTGGATCGTAGGCAACGCCGGGGGCATCGGCTGGGTGATGCTGGGCATGGCGGTCGGCGGGCTGATCACGCCGCGCTTCTCGCTGCCGCAAAGCACGGATCTTGCGACATGGCTCGGCGCACTGCTGGGCGCGCTCGTCGGACTGGTCACGACCCTCACCGGCCTGATCGACACCACCCTGGGCGCGAGTATCGCCGCGCTGGCGCTCCTTGCCGTGATGCTGGTCTACTGGTTCGTCGTGGTGCCGCGCCTGCCCTACCGTGTACAGACGCGCAGCCGCCTGCTGAACCGCACCGTCTACCGCTACCGCTTCCCGAACTTTTTGGGGCAGATCGTCTCGCACACCATCCTGCTGGCCTGGACGCTGGTCGTGCTGGCCCCGCTGTGGACGATGCTCGTCAACTCGCTCAAGGACAAGCGCGAGATCTTCCGCGCGCCGTTCTCGTGGCCGACCGCCGACGTCCGCACCTTCGACGGCTACAAAAACGCCTGGATCGACGGCAACTTCGACCTCTATTTCCGCAACAGCCTGATCGTCACCGTCACGTCGCTGGCGATCATCCTGCTGATCGGCGCGCTGGGCGCGTACGCGCTGGCGAACTGGCGCTCGCGGGCTTCGACGGCGGTGTACCTGTACTTCGTCGCCGGGCTGATGATCCCGATCCGCCTGGGCACGATCAACATCGTGACCATCGTGCAGGACTTCGGCCTCAACAACAAGCTCACGGGGCTGATTCCCATTTACGTGGCGATGGGGCTGCCGATCACGATCTTCGTGTTGACGGCGTTTATGCGCGGCGTGCCGCAAGACCTGATCGACGCGGCGCGCATGGACGGCGCGTCGGAGCTGCGCGTGTTCGTGGAGATCATGCTTCCGCTGACACGTCCCGCGCTGGCGACGGTCACCGTGTTCAACATGATCCCGATCTGGAACGACCTGTGGTTCCCGCTGATCCTCACCCGCGACGAAAACGTGCGCACGGTGACGTACGGCGTGTCGCTGTTGTTCGGGCAGTATCAAACCGACTGGAACGCCATCCTGAGCACGCTCTCGCTGGCGTCGCTGCCGGTGCTGATCCTGTACCTGCTGATGTCCAAGCAGTTCATCAAGGGTCTGACGGCAGGCGCAGTGAAGGGGTAAAAGCAGCGGTTAGCAGATAGCGATTAGCGGTTAGCCAGGAACCAAAAAACGCACGGCTCACGTTTAACTCCAATCGCTCCGTAGGGGCGGGGCTTGCTCCGCCCGTTTTTATCGCCCGCGCCCCCAACATCCCGTAGGGGCGTATTGCGATACGCCCCACGCCTATCGTTGCGCCCTGTACCGTAGGGGCAATTCACGAATCGCCCCGCTCCCAACGCAAAAAACACTTCATAGGGGCGGGGCTTGCTCCGCCCGTTTTTCTATCCCTCGCGGGTCCACATAACCCCGCGCGCAAGGTCACGGCGCGACCGGCTGCCCGCCGCGAAGGTACACACGCGGCACGCGCGGCAGCAGCGAGGTCGTGACCTCGTAGTTGATCGTCTCCGCCCAGCGCGCGACCTCCTCCGCCGGGAGGCACTCACCGCCCTGACAGCCCACCAGCACGACTTCATCTCCCAGCGCCACCGGGCCGAGATCCGTCACGTCCACGACGAACTGGTCCATGCACACCCGCCCGATGATCGGGGCGCGCTGCCCGCCGATCAGCACCGCGCCGCGATTGGACAGGAGGCGGTGGTAGCCGTCGCCATACCCGACCGGGACCACGGCGGCGACCGTCTCGCGCGCGGCGATGAACGTGCGGCCATAGCTCACGCTTGCGCCGGGCGGCAGCGTCCGCACGCGGGCCACGCGGCTCTTGAACGTCAGCACCGGGCGCAGCGGCACGCTCGGCTCGACTTCATCCGAGGGGCGCAGGCCATACAGCGCGATACCCACGCGCACCGCGTCGAATTCGGCTTCGGGCACGGCGAGCGTCGCCGCGCTGTTGGCGATGTGTCGCAGCGGCGGCGCGAACCCCGCCGCATCCAGCGCGGCCAGCACCGCGCGGAACATGCCGATCTGCTGGCGTGTGAAGCCGGGATCGGCGCTGTCGGATACGGCGAAGTGGCTGAACACGCCCTCCACACGCAGGCCGGGGATCTGCGCCAGCCGCGTGAAAAACGGCACGGTCTCGTCCGGCAGCAGCCCGTAGCGGCCCATGCCCGTATCGATCTTGACGTGCACCGGGGCGGGCCGTCCCAGCGCGGTACAGCGCCCGGCGAACGCCTGCGCCGTCTCCACGTCCATCACCGCCAGCGCGATGCCGTGCTCCGCTGCGATCTCCGCCTCGCCCGGCGACGAGTATCCCAGCGTGAACACGGGCGCATCGATGCCCGCACGCCGCAGCTCGACGCCTTCCGCGACG
>NZ_DAISHJ010000171.1:0-8307 GCF_036822615.1 Aggregatilinea sp.
TTGAACGTCGTTTCTACGACACCTTATCTGTCCGTTGAAACGGGGCAAGGTCAGATCAACGTGGAGGGCCAGGGGGTGAGGTCGCGGTGCGTCCCCCTACCACGCATCGAGCAGCGCCCGCAGCGCGCGGACCACGTGAACCTGGGTCCACCACGTAGGGAACACATACATAAAGCCGGGCAGTAACACGCTCAAGATCACCAGCGCGAGGAACTCATTGGCGGTAACGTCGCCGCGCAAGATCGTCATCACCCACAGCCCCGCCAGAATCAACAGATACATGCGCGCCTGATACTTGCTCCGCTCGGTGAGCCTCACCCGCCCGTAGACACTCGTCAGAGTGCCCATCTCTTGCAGCGCCAGATCGACCGTTACGCGATCCAGGCTCATGAGCCGGTCGCGGGCCGTCAGCACAAAGGTGGAATCGTCCGCGCGGGCGCTCTCTATCTCATAGCCGCCCCACGCCCACGTCGGCGGCAGGTGACGCCGCAAGAGCGGTTCGTCGCCGAGGCGGCGCTGGCAGTCGTCGATTGGGAGGGCACTGCGCAGGTAAAACGAAAGCGATTCAGGGGTAGAAGCCGGGTAATCGGTCATGGTCCGCGCCTGGGTATAGAAAGGGTCCGTTCCTATTCTAGCCCACTGGCACGCACGCGCGAGTTGAAACCGATCGTGCCTGCCGCGGCGCTTGCCTTTTCCCCCTCTCCAACCCAGATTGGAGAGGGGGCCAGGGGGTGAGGTCGCGGTGTTTTTTCCCGCCCTACCCCTCCTTCCGCGCCACGATCCAGATCGAGTTGTCGCCCACCATGCGCGCATCCTCCACCGTGAAGTGTTTGCGCACGGCCACGTCGATCGCCACGGCGGAGGTCGCCGCGCGCAGCGCCGCCGGAACCGCCGGATCGAGCGCGAGGTAAAACGTGTGCACGTGGGGGGAATCGCCCTGCTCGTCCGCGTAGGCGTGCGTTCCGGCGCGCCAGCGCATGCACGTATACGCGGGCAGATTCAGCACCAGCACCCCGCCCGGCTTCAGCTTGCGGCTGAGCAGCTGCAGCGTGCCGTCCAGCGCGGGGATGTGTTCCAACGTGTGGCTGGAAAAAATAGTGTCGAGTGAGCGGTTTTTGACCGCCTTGAGATCCCGGTATTCCACCGGGCGTCCAAACGCATCCGTCTCCAGCCGGTCGCACACGGGCACGTCCAGGCTGATCGGTCCACGCGCCCCGCCGAAATCCAGCACCTGCCCCTCCCCGAACACCAGCGGGATCAGGAACTCGCTGTTTTCGTACACGCCCAACCACCGCCACGCGCCAAGCGCTGCCGCGCGCTTGAAATGCCGCCAGCGGTAGTTCGGCGTCATGCGTTCGGCGCTGTTCAGCCCGTCCACGCCCAGTTCCAGGTCGCGGATCATCAGCCGGTTGTACTCGGTCGAATCGAGAAACTCGCGGGTCAGGACCCGGCGGCGGAGGGACTCAGTGCGGCGCTGCGTGATGGGATTGCGCAGGGCCAGCGTGCGGACTTTTTCGGCAGCGCGGCGCGACAGGCCGCTCGCTGCCGGGGCGAACCCGTCGGCGCTCGTGGTGATGTGCATCGTATGATTTTCCCCGCCAGCCAACGCCGGTAAGCGCGGCCAGAATATGAACTTCGTAAACTGATCGTAATGAAGTCGGGGATGGAGTGTCAACAGTACCGGGATAATGCGCCGCCATCATGGAACTGCTAAAGTCTGGGTGACACAAGGAGGCTTCTCTATGCGCTGGATTGAACTCGAAAATGTCCGCCGCGACTGCATCGCGCCCGATTTCCGTCTGGCGACGGCGGGCGGCGAAACCATCACCCGCACCCAGTACCGCCAGAAGCGCATTCTGGCGCTGCTGTTCCTGCCCGATCCGGCTTCACAGGCGGCGCAGGCGGTGCTGGCGGATCTCGCCGGGCGTGCGGATCAGCTCGATCTCGCGGCGACCGTGCCGTATGTGATCGCCCCCTCCGCGATCCCGTCCAGCCCGATCCCCGTTCTCGCGGACCCCGACGGATCGGCGCGGGCGGACTACATCGCGCAGTTCCCGCCCGGCGAGCGCCCCGCGCCGGATGCGCCGTTCGTCGTGCTGCTCGATCGCTTCGGTGGGCCATACTACGGCGGCCTCGGCGCGCTGGATGGCCCCGCGACCGCCCAGGAGATCGAGGATCACATCTGGATCATCGCCTACGACTGCCCCGAATGCGTCGTGCCGGAATGGCCCGCATCGAGCATGTAACAACAACTTGTGACGCTCCGCGCTGCCTGAACAGGAGGAATTTCCATGCAGCAAAATCCACCCGATGGCTATCTCGCCCGCCCCACTTCCGGCACAGGGCCGGGCGTGTTGGTTCTGCATGCCTGGTGGGGCCTCAACGACACCATCAAGGCGTTCTGTGATCGTCTGGCCGGAGCGGGATTCCTGGCCTTCGCTCCGGATCTCTACCACGGCAAAATTGCGACCACCATCCCCCAGGCCGAAGAACTAAGCAGCGCCCTCGACAGCCGCTACGTGGAGGCGCGCGCCGAAGTGAAAGCGTCCGCCCTCTACCTGAGCGAGCTTGTTGGGCCAGCAGCGGGGTATAAGCTCGCCGTGGTCGGCTTCTCGCTGGGCGCTTACTATGCGCTCGATCTCTCCACCACCGACCCGGAGCACATCCGCTCGGTCGTGGTCTTCTACGGAACCGGCGTCGAGGACTTCAGCGGCTCCCAGGCGGACTATCTCGGCCACTTTGCCGCGAACGATCCCTACGAGCCGCCGGAGAACGTCGATCAACTGGAAGCGCTGCTCGAGCAGGCGGGCCGCCCGGCGACTCTCCATCGCTATGCAGGCACGGGCCACTGGTTCTTCGAGCCGGACCGCGCCGACGCCTACAACAAGGCGTCGGCGGATCTCGCCTGGGAGCGCACGCTGGACTTCCTGAAGCGCACGACCGCCTGAACCGGGCGAAGCATTGGCAGCCGGACAGCCGGGCCAATCGCTCCCGGCTGTCTGCGCCCACCCGTCGCGCGATCGGCAAAAGTAGCGTTTCGACTCGCAAAAGATAAAATGGATTTAATGTAAGTAAAATAAAATTTACCTTTGAGCCGCCAGCCCGGTTCCCACCGGAGACTCGTATGCCCATCCCACTTGGCATAGACATAGCATCGTCGCTGCCCTCGATTCATGCCGTGCTGCTGGTCGGCATCGCGCTGGTGTTCGGCTTCACCAACGGCAAGAACAGCTCGGCGGGCATCGTCGCGCCGCTGATCGCCACCCGCGCCCTGGGCTACCGCAGCGCGCTGATCATGGCCGCCGTGGCCGAGGGGATCGGGCCGTTCCTGTTCGGCATCGCGGTGGCGCGCACCATCGGCGCCGACCTGATCGCGCCGGGCGCGATCACGCTGCCGGTCGTCTACGCCGCGCTGCTGGCCGCGACCGGCTGGAACAGCGTCTCGCTGGCGCTGGGTATCCCGTCCAGCACGTCGCACGCGCTGGCGGGCGGCATGATCGGCGCGACGTGGATCGGCTACGGCTCCGACGCGATCCTGTCCGGCGGCGTGATCAAGATCGTGCTGGCGCTGCTGCTGTCCCCCATCCTGAGCATGATCGCGGGCAACGTTATGCTGCACACGGTGATCTTTTTGGCGCAGGGCGCGACGCCGCGCGTCAACCGCACCTTCCGGCGCGGGCAGATCTTCAGCGCGGTCGCGCTGGCGCTCACCTACGGCAGCAACGACGGGCAGAAAATCATGGGCATGATCGCGCTGGGCCTCGTCGCGGCGGGCGAAATGCCGTCGTTTTCGATCCCGCTGTGGGTCGTGGCGATCAGCGCTGCCTCGATCTGCCTGGGCACGCTGGCCGGGGGCCGCCGCACGATCCGCACCGTGGGACGCAAGTTCTTCCGGCTGCGCCCGGTGCACGGTTTCAGCGCGCAGGCCGCTTCCGCCACCGTGATCCTGGGCGCGGCGCTGTTGGGCGGCCCGGTCAGCACCTCGCACGTCGTCTCCTCGACCATCGTCGGTGCGGGCACGGCGGACCGAATGCAGATGGTGCGTTGGGCGGTCGTGGAGCGCATCCTGTCCTCGTGGCTGATCACCTTCCCGGCGTCGGCGGTGGTCGGCATGGTCCTGGACCTGATTCTGCGCGCGATCCTCTCCTGATCGGCTCCCACCCGCTACCCAACTGGCTATGCCACAAACTGCCATCCGGCCTACCCAGAAATGCGCCGGGTGCATCGTGTTTCATGGTGCGGTGTTGAATATGATTAAGAGCATCAACAACACCTTCATCAACGAGACTGTGGAGCGACCAACAATGACGGGCCTGACCGCCTTTTTCCTTCTCTCGACCACCGTGTTAGCCGTGTTAGGCTTCGGCGTGATCGCCGGACTGGCAGCCATCTTTGTGAAGTTCACGACTGTTATTTTTGGGCTGCTGACCGTGCTGTCGCTGGCGTTCTGCCGCGCGGAACCTTCTGAACTGGACACAGCGCCGGTCAACCAGCGCGCCTGATCCGCCTCAATCCACTAAAAACGCCCGGTGACATCACCGGGCGTTCGCATTTATGGGCAGCGCAGCTTCGGCCAAACACCCTTGGAGGGTGCAGATCGCGTACTCCGTCAGTCTGCGCCGCCTGTGGGAAGCGCTTCAGGATACACCTCGTAATGCTGCACCGCCGGCTCGAATTCCAGCAGGAAATTCGTGTCCTCGGAGTAATACTTGGCGCGGCTGATATCCTCGCCCGCGAAGGCCGCGATCGCCTCGCGCGAGTCCCAGAACGTCAGCGTGATGAAGTGCGCCGCGTCGTCCCGAATCTCATGCAGCAGGTATACACCGCGATTGCCCGGCACGGATTCGTAGTCCGGGATGGCGCGTTCTTTCAGAAAGTCCAGATAGACACCGGCCTGCTCGACGCGCGTTCTGCCGTGCCACAGGCGCGCGATCATTGGACCGCCTCTTTTGCGGGCGTTTCCAGGTTCGATTCCATACATTCGACTTCTTTATAGTGGTTGATCTTCCAGTCGAGCACGGTCAGATACTCGGTCAGTTCCTGGATCTTCTGCATGACGCGGGCGCGGTGACGTTCCAGCAGCTTGCGCCGCCGCTCGACCGTCTGATCGCCCTGCCACAGCAGCCCGGCATAGGACTGCATCTCGCGGATGGGCATCCCCGTCGAGCGCAGCCGTTTGAGGAACTCCACCCAGCTAACGTCCTCCTCCGAATAGCGGCGGTGGCCGCTGGAGGCGCGGTCGACCGGCTGGATCAGCCCGATGCGCTCGTAGTAACGCAGTGTATGCGCGGTCAAACCGGTGCGATCGGCCATTTCCTGAATCGACAGTGTCTCTTCCATAGCAAGCTCTCCTCTCACTCCCACAGTGTACACCTCATCCTTGCGGCCCCGCCAAGCGGCGGACGGCAGCGGACAGCGCTCCCTGCGGAGCCGCAGCACCCGTTGTTCCTGATCGTCAGCTTACAACTTAGAGCGCGCTCTAAGTCAAGAGGGTGCACCCAAATGTCGCAGCGGATCTTGACTTTTTAGAACATTTGTGCTAACTTAAGTACCAGCGACACTAACTTGTCCACAATCACATTGCCGCTGTCTCAGGAGGTAGTGCCATGCCCCGCATCATTCATTTTGAGATTCCGTCGAAAAATCCCGACAAGGCCGCCGAGTTCTACAATTCCGTCTTCGGCTGGGAGACGACCAAGTGGGACGGCCCCATGCCCTACTGGCTGGTCCAGACCGGGCCGGACGACCAGCCCGGCATCAACGGCGCATTCATGGATGCGGCCAGCAACAACCGCCTGACCTACGTGCTGGACGTGGACGACGTGGACACCTACGTCGAAAAGGTGAAGCAGCACGGCGGCACGGTTGTCATGCCCAAAGACGTCGTGCCGGGCGTCGGCTATCTGGCCTATTTTGAAGATCTGGACGGCAACCTGTTTGGCGTCATGCAGGACGATCCGACCGCCGGACTCTAACGCGGCAGCACGCGCCGCCCGCCGGGCTGTCCCCCTCAACTCCCCCGGCCCCGCGCGAGCGGCTTGCAGCAGTACAGGTTCCCCCGACGACAGCCCACCCGCTCCCGTGGGCTGTTGCGTTTTAAACAGCGGCCCGGCGCGCAGCAAGCGGCTGTTTCGCGTGGGGTGACGGTCGGGCAAGCGCGGAGGTTTGGTCTACAATTGGGAATACGCTGCTTACTGTGAAAAGGACGGACGTGTTGACTGACGTTCGAGAATGCCCGCATTGTGGCGCGCACGTGATGACGGAAGGCAATTTCTGCCCACGCTGCGGTCACTCACTGGACGAAGACCAGACCCCGGTCTCGGCGGCTCCGGCCACCGGACCGCTGCCGCCGACTCTGCCGGAAGACAGACACCCCGAGCCGGACGTAATCCCCGCGCAGGCGGACGAGATGGGCCCCGCCGGGGACGTGTTCCAGCCGATCGAAATTCCCGACCTGAGCGCACTGGCTCCCCGGGACGACGCCGCGCCGGACGACACCGCCCCGCGAGCGATTTCCGCGCCGGAAGATGACGCCGCACCGGAAGAAGAAGACGCCGACGCCGGCCCCGTTGACGAGCCGGAACCGGAAAACGTCGCCGCGCCGGATGCTGAGGCCACGCCCGAAGATGAGGCGCAGCCCGACGCCGGGTCCGCGGTCACGCCGGTCCTCGACATCGACGAGCACGGCGACATCTTCATCGGCGCCAGCAGTCCGCTCACGCCGGAGGACGATCGCGCCGGCCTGCCGACCACGCGCCTGAACCCGATCGAGACGGCGGCGGACGCCGCGCCACCGGATGCGCCGCCCGCGCCCGATACGAGCAGCCCGGAAGGCGGCCCGGAGCAGGACGAAACGGGCGAGTTCGCCACTGGGAATTGGTCGGAGAGCATCGAAACGGCGCCGGACATCGCGGCTCGGCCCGACGACCAGGAGACGATGCCCGAAGTTCCCTCCGCGCCGCCAGCGGCAGACAAGCAGGATGCCGACGAGGATCACGGCCCGAAGACGCATCCGTGGCTGGCCGAGCTGGCCGAAGCGAGCGACACGCATCCCCGGCTGGACGAGCGCCCGCCCGACATGGCGGACACCATGCCGCGCCTGACGGGCGATCTGCTCCAGCCGACCGAAGAATTCGATACGACCGGCTGGCCCGCGAAGCCATCCCCATTGGACGTGACCAGTCCGGCGCTGTCCGTGAAGCCCAAACCTGCGCCCGCGCCGACGACGACCATTCCGCCCGCGCCGTTCACGCCGCCGCCCATTCCCGACACGGTCGCGCCCACGTTCATCGCGCCGCCCGCGCCCTATGCGCCCGCGCCGTACGCGCCGTATATGCCGGGTTATGCCCCTTCCCCGGCCATGCAGTTCATGCAGCAGCGCGTCCAGCTTTACCAGCGCGATCGCTATCGCGTGGTGAGCCACACGCCCAACGAGATCGTGCTGTCGCGCGGCAAACAGTTGGGCGTCAGCGGGTGGCTGGTCGCCCTGGTGAGCATCGTCGGCGTCTTCTGGTACACGCTGATCCTGCTGGTCAGCGGCTTCCGGCGCGACCGCGTCTTCGTCACGCTCGAAGCGGACGGTTACGTATACGAGGACGGGCCGGGCGCGGCCCACGTCCGCCAGCAGCGGTCGCGCGGCGGGCGGCGCTGGAGCATCATTGGGCTGGTGCTGTTCGTGCTGTCGTTTCTGCTCGCCGCCGGACTCGCCATCGCCGCGACGGTGACCGCCAGCCAGGATCGCTATCAGGCCGCGCTGCGCGAAGCCTATCCCGCCATCACGCTGTTCGAGGAGCACTTCACGGCAGGGGACGCCGATCCCGCCGACGTGGACCTGATGCACGACGGGCTGGTGGCGTGGTCGATTGCGGGCGGCATCGCGCTCGTCGGGCTGTGGGGCGGACTGACGCTGTTCATCGTGGGCTACATCCACGCCACCGCGTACCGTGTGAACGTCCCGCCGCTGCCCGGCATGCGTTGAGGCGGCGCAGCGCGCCGCTGTTCGGGCGGGTTTGATGCTCTTGAACTTTCAAATCCGGACAAACCCAGGGCGGGTTGCAAACCGATGGGCATCAAGCTAACGGAGCAAACAGGACCGTTTCCCCTGACGTGAAACCAAAGCGCCAGCGGTGATAACTGTAGGGGTAGAGCTTGCTCTACCCGTTTTTTCTCTTAACGGGCGATGCAAGCATCGCCCCTACGAAAAGCACAGCAGGCCATTTTCCCCGTGATGGGCTTAACTTAATGCGTATAGGTTGCCCCCCTACAAACCCCGTTGGGCGCAGCTTGTCTCCCCTCTCCAACCTGGAT
>NZ_DAISHJ010000172.1:0-8306 GCF_036822615.1 Aggregatilinea sp.
GTTCCGCGCCGCGCTGCACGATCACGGCCATCAGCAGCACCCACAGCAGTCCCGCCGCGCACGTAAACGCGAGCAGCCCGCTCACTTGTTGAAAAAATTCGGGCAATCCAGATGACTCGGGCATTGCTCGTCCTCCCCCTCACAGGCAGCTATACCGCGCCACGCGGCACACGTCCAGTATCGCTGCCCACCTATTTTTGGCAAGTGGGACACAGGTGCGTTCCGCGCTGCCCCACCACGGTTTTGATCACAGGCGTGCCGCAGCGCGGGCAGGGTCGCCCCGTCTGGCCGTAGACGTTCAGGCCGTTCTGCGCCGAGCCTTTCGTGCCATCCGGCTTACGATACCAGTTCACGCTCGCGCCCTCGCGCCGGACGCCTTCGTCCAGCACGTGCCGGATCGCGGCGTACAGGCGGGCGACGTCGTCCTCGCCCAGCGAATCCGCGCGGCGCAGCGGGTGCAAGCCGCTGGCGAACAGCGCCTCGTCCACGTAAATGTTGCCCATCCCGGCCAGGAACGTCTGGTTGAGCAGCAGCGGCTTCAGCGCGCCCGACCGCCCGGCCAGCCGCGCGCGGAACGTCTCCAGCGTGAACGAGTCGCTCAGCGGCTCCGGCCCCAGCGCCCCGGTGACTTCCGCCGGATCTTCGACCAGATACACACGCCCGAACTTGCGCGAGTCGGAAAACCGGAGCTGGTGGGCGTTGTCGAGCTGGAAGGTGAAATGCACCCAGCGATCCGCGTACTGTTCTTCGGCGTCGGGCACGACGTAGAGCCGCCCGGTCATTTTCAGGTGAATGATCAGCGTATCGGGATCGAGCGAGATCACGATGTACTTGCCGCGCCGGTCCACGCGCTGCACGGTCTGCCCGGCGATGCGGGCCACAAACAACGTCGAATCGGGCGTAGCGAGGCCCGCAGGCCAGTCGAGGCTCACGCCGGTGATGGTACGGCCCACCAGAGCATCGCGCACGCCGCGCACGACGGTTTCAACTTCAGGAAGTTCAGGCATCTCACAAACACCGCTTGGCTATCCCAACGATAGCCGTAGTGTACCCTGTCTGGCTCCCCACGCGGAGATTTCTGACGCGCCGCCAACGTGCAGCAGGCATAATTGGCAGGCAGGCGTCAACAGCCTGTCTCAATACTACATCAACAGTTTAAGGCATCGCCGCGACGTTGTGGATAGTTCTTACTGCCTACTGGTCCGCCGCAGCGGCAACCGGGCGCAGCTCGATCCGCGCCAGATTCGTCCACACGAACGCGATCCACAGCACGATGACCGGCACGACCGGCAGGAACTGGCGGTTATAGGCGCTGAGCACCGACGATCCGCCAAACACCAGCAGGTCGAAGCCCAGCAGCAGCAGGATTTCGTGGGGGATGCGCGCCCGCGCGCGCCATGTGGGATAGAGACTGATGATCACCGCCGCCAGCAGGATCAGGTTGGGCAGAATGTAGGCGTAGGTCGAGAGCTTTTGCTGCGTGTACGAATAGGGATAGTTGAACAGCAGGCGGCCCACATTCGCTGCCCAGTTTTTGAGGAACTTCACCGGGTGTTCCCGAATGTTGCGGATCGCCTGCCGCTTGAACGCCGCGTCCCGATCGAGATCCGTCATCGAGTTGACCCGGCTGAAAAACGCGCTGTGATTGACCGTCAGGGTGTGGCCGTCGTCGGTGTACTCGTCCGAGTTAAAATCGGTCTTCGAGTGCCAGTCGCCCAGATCGTCGGGATAGGGGCTAGACATCCAGTACAGGCTCAGCCCGCCCGAATTGCCCCAGTAGTACACCTGATGCGTCAGGCGATAGGTGTAAATCAGGTACGGCGCGCAGGCGGCCAGCGCCACGGCGGACATTACCACCACGGTTCTGAACACGGGCTGGCGCGTCGCAGCGAACAACAAGCCGCAAACCACGACCCCGGCCAGGATCACAAAGCCGAAGAACACCTTGGTCAGCGCCAGCGCGGCAAGGCAGAGGCCCGCCAGCACCACATACGCCGCCGGGCGAAGCTGCCCCGGGCGGAACACGCGGCAGAAAAAATAGATCATCAAGACCAGCAGCAGCAGCGCCAGCGGCTCGGAATAGAGCCGGTAGACGAGATACCAGGAGGGCAGATAAAGCCCGAACGCATACGCGCCGATCAGCGCGTGCCGCTCCTGCATGTACAGCCGCAGCGTCGCGTAAAAAACGACCGCCGCCGCATAGAGGAACACGGCGTTCAACAGCCGTGCCGCGATCCACGGCAGCCCGGCCATTGTAAACGGCACCAGCACGAGAGGATAGCCGGGGCCAAACCACAGGTCGCTGCGCCCCTCTGGCGAATAAAACCCATGGCTGAGATTTTCGGCATACTGGACGTAACGGGCCTCGTCATCGCCCGCCGCCAGGCCATTAGGAGCCGCCAGTACCACGACCAGGATGTATACGCACAAAAGCGGCAAGAGTCTGATGGCGCTTTTCATGATCTGCTCCTGTGCCTTCCAGGCAGTCTATGCAAGCGTTCGTCAATGCTTTAAGGCTGTGCGTTAATGGATTTTTTTATGATTCAGGGATGTACTTGAGTGAGTCTAACACTTGATCGAGCGTGTCCTGATAGCCGGATGATGCCTCATCGGCAAAGGTCATCCACCACAGCGCGTAACGCCCCGCCCCGACCGGGACCGCCACCGCCACGGACCGGACCGTATCTGGCTCCGGCCCCACCAGGAACACGTCTTGACCCCCCGCCGGGTTCGTACGCGTTTGCATGAAAAACACACAGTCGTCGGGCAGATCGCGCTCGATCACGCCCGAAGCAAGCGTCTGCTGCGATTCACCGGACGCCAGACCACCCTCCAGGTCGTGCTGAAGCGCCACCATGCGATTACAGACGGTCGGCTCCTCACCCGCTTCGACTTCCGGCAGGGGCTTGATCGCGTGCAGCGCCAGGGTCGCCACGACCCCCTCACGAGCCAGCGCCTCCTGGTCGGTGTTCACCAGCCGCGCCGGGGGCTGCACCCCGCCATACACCGGATCGCGCGTGACGGCGCTGAACGATTCGTCCACCCGCCCCCACACGTCTCCACCGTTCGCTTCTTCTAGCGCGGCACGGGCGGCCTGCCAGTCCGCACTGTCTTCATCGGCGGCCAGCCACGATTCCGGCAGATCCACGCTGAAGCGGAAGCCCGGCGCGCTGCCGATGCTCAGCGTCGTCTCGCTGCCGGAAAGCGCCTGATCCACCTCGTCTACCGCGTCTTCCAAAATATCCGTCACGGTGATGACATACGCCGCCACGATGAACGCCGCCACCAGCAGCAGCACGATCACGGCCAGAACGATCCGGCGGCGCTGCGTGCTGCCGCGCGGCAGATCCCCCACCGCGTGATCCAGGCGTCCGGTCCCGTTGCCGGGAAGCGGCTCGACCGGGATACCGCGCCGCGCCAGCTCGTCCCGCATGCGCAGCGCAACCGCATGGATGGGGTCCAGTTGGAGCGCCATCTGCACGCAGTAACGGTATTCTTCCAGGTCGTCCGTCGCGGCGGCGAGCCACAGCCAGCCCTCCGTACCGATGCTCTCGGTACGCGCGGCGTGCCGTAAATAGGCCAGCGCCTCGACCTTGTGCCCGGTCTGGGCCAGATAGATGCCCTGCATCAAGTTGGGCGGTGGGGTGACCATACGCGTTAGCTGTCCACCTCGCCGGTAAGTACTGCCGGAGCCTGATGCTGCGCCGGGGCGTACGGCTCGAACCCCTTCAGCCAGTCCACCGTCGCTTCCAGGCTGTACACCCCGGAAGGCCACGGCTGGTTGGCAGCCGGCTCGTAGGACCAGAACACCGGCAGGCTGGAATCGGTATCAAACATGCCCACGCTGAAGAATCCGAGCCGTCCGAAGGGATGCCCCGCCGTCGGATAGGGCGCGCCGTCGCCGTGCGAGGCCAGCCGGGCTTGCAGCGCGATCAGGCGCGGCGTCCACAGCAGCAGCGGGTTGAGCGGGTAGCGCATGCCGAACGAGTCTTCGCCGTCCGTCACCAGATGCACCTCGACGTGCAGGTGCGGGTTATTGCGCTGAACCACCGTGCGCTCGCCCAGCGAATAAACGGGCCAGCCGGACGTGCCGATGATCTGCCCGGCGATCACTTCGTCGCCGGGGGCCACGATCTGGCTGGTGGGATCGCCCATCAGGTGCTCGTAAATCACGACCACGTTGGAAAGCTGGCGCGACCCGTCGTCGTTGCGGTAGCGCACCGGCAGATAGGGCCGCAGCACCAGCGGCTCGTCGGGCAGATCGGGCGCGGGGGCGCTTTCGATCATGCCGTCGCAGACGGCGATCAGCGGCGAGCCTTCGGGCACGACGTAGTCCACGCCCGTATGCAGGCCGCGCGCGTCCTCGTAATACAGCTCCCAGTTTTTGAACGCGAAGCTGTTTGGCCCGAAGCCGACAAAATCGAACGCGTCGATCAGCGCGGGCGGCGAAGTATGCACCGGCAGCAGATCGAACGCGTCGGGCAGCCCGATCTGGTCCTGAAGCCGCCAGAAATTGCCATATTCGGGGATCATCGTCTGCCCGGCCAGCGACTGCTCAAGTTGGAGCAGCCCGTCGCCGCTCAGGCGGCTGACCTGATCGGAGGCCGTGCCGCGCACCCGCAGCAGGTCGCGCAGCAGCCCGCGCCGGAAGTCCAGCACCGCCTCGGATTCGTACCACGCGCGCACGGCCTGCGTGTACCCGGTCGAGCGCGGAAAGTCGGTCAGCTCGGCGGGAATCCAGGCGGACGGCACGTCCGGCGCATCCCAGGGGATTTGCAGCCACGTATACTCGCCCCACGACAGCGCCCGCGCCCAACGATGCTCGCCGCCGCGCAGATCGCCTAACTTCTGGCTGTCGGACGACGGCTCGCGGCGGGCCACCGCCCCACCGCGCCGCACGGTCACCATCGTATCGCGCAGCGAGACCACCGCAGGCGTCGTACTGCGCGCGGAGGTCTGCGCGCTCTGCGCCGCGCTGCCGGACGCAATCGCCTGCGCCGCCGCCGTCACCGACTGCACCGCGTTCGCGAAGGTGGTCTGGACCGGCGTCACCGGCGTTTCGTCTTCCTCGTCTTCGTCACTATCCGCCAGCGGCAGCGCGTCTTCCGCGCCATCCGTCCCGGCGCTCTCGACCGTGCCGCTGCGCCCCGGCAGCGACGTATTATCCGCTGTCGCGGCAGCAGTCGTCGCCGGAAGCGCGCCCAATACGCGGCTCGCCAGCGGCGAAGCGGATTTATTCGTACCGCTATCGTCCGTCGAGGAGGCGTGCGCCGTCACGACGCCGCGCAGAAAATCGGGCAGCATCGCGTCCAGGCGTGCGTTGAATTCATCTTCGACGGTAAGCGCGGCCAGATCGCGCACCTGCGCCGCGTCGAGGTTCGTGCCGGTTCCGGCCCGGCCCAACAACCCCTTGCCCTGAATCAGCAGGCCAATCACTTGGTGAACCCACTCGGTTCCCAGGCCCATCAGCAGCCCGGCCAGCACCAGATCCACGATGTCGAACGGACCGTCGAACCAGCCCGGCACGTTGATGCCCAGCGGCTCGAACAGGCGCAGCCCGGCAACCGTCGCCAGAAAGATGCCGAAGCCCATGCTCAGCATGTTGGCCGCGATGCGCTTGCGCGCCGTATAGATGGGGGAATCCATCGCCTTTTCGAGCGCAGCCTGCCCCGCCTCCAAGTGCTCGCGGGCCGTGATCAGGCGCGCTTCGAGCAGCGACAGCGGCCACTCCTTCGGATCGGCGCTGTCGGGGTCGCCCGCTACGGCAGCTTCCGCCGTGCGATTCTGGTTGATCAGGGCGCTGGTCAGGTCGTTCCATTCGCCCCACGCCTTACGCAGATCGACGGTCACCAGCCCCGTCACGCGTGACGCGAAGGAGTGCAGGTAGTGGCTGCAATCGAGCACCGCGCGCTCGACCCAGTTGAACACAAATTCGAGCGTGCGCTCGATCAGCGCCGCGCCCACCAGCAGCGGCGCGAGGCGCGCAGCCAGCTCATCCAGGCCGGACGGTGCGAGATCCGTGGTCCCGTCTTGAGCAAACACCGGGCCAACTGCCAGGAACAACAGCAGCACCCAGAAGGCAAGGATCGCAATGCGTAAAGTATGGGTCCGCCTGGGAGCAGGCATGCCGGCGTCCTCCTTCGGTTTCCTTCAGGTCTCTGTGCAGCCGCTAGTATATCCCCCGATTATCGACAGGGAAACCGGAGGGCGACAAGAAAGTAAGCCAGAATCAACCAGACGCAGGATTACAATCCCGATAGTTTCCGGCCCAGCGGACTGTTCCCGCAGCAGCTGCAGCGGCCCGATCGCCCCTTCGCGGCGATCAGGGCACGGAATAAACGATGTACTCCCAGCTCAGATCGCGCGCCCAGCTTTGATCCGTGCTCGCCAGCGTGAGTTCCAGCTTGAGCGGGTAGCCGCCCGGCGCCGTCAGGCCGAGCGCCTGATAGGGCACGAACACCTGCGCGGCATAGTCATAGGGCACCGTGCAGCACGTCAGCGGTACGCTCGTGCCCACAACGCCCGCGTCGTCACGGAAATCGGGCGGCGCGGCCAGATTGACCAGCGGCTCCTGCGGGATCACGTCGTGATAGAACCGGACGGACAGCATCGCGTCCTGCCCCGGCCAACGATCGAGCGTAAAGGCAACGTCGATCTGCATGCCCGGCTGCCCCTGCTGCACCGCGCCGTGTTCCACGGCCACGCTGCTGACGTGCACCTGGATCGGGTCGTTGGAGGGCGTCGGGGTCGCGTCCGGCGTGGGGACCGGGTTAAAGGCCGTCGACAGATCGGCCTCGTCCAGCGCCACCGCCAGCGCCACTTCCGCCGGGCGGATGCCGCCCAGCCGCCCGCCGGTTTCCGTTTCGGAGCGTACGAAAGTCGGGATGCCTACGAACTCGCCGTTGGTATCGACCACCAGCCCGCCGCTGTTGCCCGGCGCGATCTCGGCGTCCGTGCGATACCAGACCGGCAGGCGCTCCCCGTTGAGATCGCCGTTTTCGACCGATACGATCGTGCCGGTGGTCACCACGAGGTAATCGTCACCGATGCCGGGATAGCCGAAAATATAGATCGAGTCGCCCCGGAAGACGTCGTGCGGCGAGAGCGTGGTCGGCATGTATGGCAGGTTGAGATCGGCGGCGCGCACAGGCTCGCCGTCGGTGTCGGTGTGGATGGCGATCAGCGCGACGTCGGTATCCTCGTCGTAGCCGATCACGTCGCCATAATAGCGGTAGACGGGCACTTCGTTGATGTCGTCCAGCAGCGCGATCCCCACTTCGTCCGCGCCTTCGATGACGTGCGCGTTGGTGATGATCAGGCCGTCGGGCGTGATGATAGTGCCCGTGCCAGTCCCTTCGATCCAGCCGCTCTGAATGTTCGCCAGCAGCACCACGCTGCGCGAGATCTCTGCGATCTCGTAGCGGTCGAGCACGCCGTCCTGGTTCACGTTGTCCAGCACGACTTCCCCTGTCGAGCCGCTGTCCGTGCCGGTGCCGGTCGCATAATTGGTCACACAGGGGGTGATCCGCGCCGTGATCGCCCAGCCCTCGCTGTCCGTCAGCCGGAGCGGGACCCAGGTGTACATGCCTTCTTCGGTCGAACGGCTGTAATCGGCCTGCGCCTGTTCGCCGGGCGACAGCATCACCAGCACGCTGTAGCTCAGGCCGGGGCCGCTGCGCACGTTCAGTTCCGTCTCGCCGTTAATCTCGACACAGCGCCAGTCCCCATCGTCCTGGCGCAGCGCGATCCGCCCGCCCGGAGCTACCGCCGCCCGGACGGTCGTCGCGGCTGCCAACCACAGCACCGCCAGCGCGATTACCCCTATCCATCGACTTAGCCGCCGCATTGCATTCACTCCTATGCCAGTCCCCCGCCGTCCAGTCGAGATGCTTTCACTATACCATCGCTTATGATTCTGACATAACAGGCGGCTCGATGGGGACTACAAAAACGCGGCGTGAGGCGCATAGGGGGTGTCAGGCTGGGGCGGAATGACGCGGTGCTCGCCGCGCAGCACACGCCGCGCCAGCCAATCGCAGAACGGATCGACCGGCTCGTGCAGCGCGTCCAGCTCGGCCAGGGAGAAATAAGCGGCGGTGTCCGTCTCGCGGCCATCGGGCGTGGGATCGCCCGCCAGCGCGCGGCAGAGGAACAGCGTATACAGACGCGGCTCGCCGCCCGGCCCCGCGTGCGCCTGGATGCCGAGCAGGCCCGTCACCTCCGCCGTGACGCCGCCCTCCTCCAGCACCTCGCGCAGCGCGGCGCGATGCGGCGGATCCGGCTGTCCTTGCGCGTCGATGCCTTCC
>NZ_DAISHJ010000173.1:0-8195 GCF_036822615.1 Aggregatilinea sp.
CCCGAAGCGCTCCCCCGCGCACACGTCCAGCGCCACGGTCGCGTACCCGGCTACGTCCAGGCCGTACGCCAGCCAGCCCATGCCCGCGCCGATCACCGCCGCTTCGCCCGCCGGGCCGACCGGCAGCCCGCCCCGGCGCAGCCGCATCATCTCCACGAAGCGCCACAACAGCGCGGTCGCGGCGGCTTGCTGCTCCCAGTAGCCGTCGGGGGCGCCGGGCAGCGGCGTCTGCGGCAGGCTCTTGAACGCACTCTCATCAGGAATGGTCCAGCCCGCCGCGACGAGATCGTCCTCGCACGCCGCCGACCGCGCCTCGACGTGCGGCGCGTGCTCCGGCGGGAACAGCCGCGCGATGCCGTCCACCAGCGGGTAAACATGCGCCGGATCGTCGGCGCAGTGCAGCGCGCCGTCGCGCTGGACCAACGCGGCGTGATCGATCGGGCAGGCCAGCAGTGAGGCGTAATGGCGGCCCCGGCCCCTGAACGCGCCGTTGGCCGACGCGCGGCGCTCGAAGCCGTTATCGTGTGGCGGCAGATGATCTATGACGGTTCCTCCGTGCTCGTGTCCGGCGGTGCGGCGGCGTCCTGTTCGGGAGCAGCCGCGTCGGGATTCTGGCGCAGCACCATGATGAAGTGATCGCCCCAGGCGCGGAACGCGGGCCACGTCCGCATGCGGCGATCCCACCCTTCACGCTGCGCAAAATGCGCCTGCCGCTCGCGGTACAAATCGTGCATGTGGACCGGCGGCAGCCACAGCGGCAGCGCCTGCACCGACTCGACCGTGAAATACGGAGCGATGGCGGCGGCGAAGGCGCGCGGCGAATAAAACTTGACCGGCGCATCGACCCCGCCCGTGCCCGCGCGTGCTTCGTGCCAGTCGGGGCCGCGCCGCATGATCCGCCCCGGCTTGAAGCGCACGAGATAATGCAGAATCTCGTACAGGCAGTGGCGACTCATCATCGTCGCCACGAACGGCGCGCCGGGGACCAGCAGCGCGTGCAGCCCGCGCGCCATCCCGGCCAGATCCGGCTCCGTGTTGAGTGTGCCCAGGCTGGCGTACGCGCCCTGGAACGGTCCGCGCTCGTCGAGCGCCGCCAGCCGCCCGGCAGGCAGCGTGCGGAAGGTCGCGCTGCGGCTCAGGCCGTGCACCGCCGCCTTCGTCTGCGCCTGACGCACCATCACCGGGCTGATGTCGATGCCCAGCACGCTGTACCCTTCGCGCGCCAGGATCAACGCTTCCTCGCCCGTGCCGCTGCCGATCTCCAGCAGCAGCGCCCGCTCGGGCATGACGTCGCGCAGCACGGCCAGATGCCGGTCGCGCAGCCATCCCAGGAGCAAATTTCCATGCCCCTGCTCGTCGGGCTGGCCGTAGGTCGCGTCGTACAACTTGGCCGCCCGGTCGAAACGTGCTTCCAGCGCCTTATACTGCTGGGCCGTTTCCGCGTTGGCGTTCTGGCTCATTCTTCATCCCCACTCCCGTGCCGCTCTAATCCCGCCAGGGCGTTTCTACCCCGAAAAACCCACCACCCGGCGATCAAGCCCAACCCCAGCACCGGCCCGATGCACATCGCAGCCAGTGCGCGCGCCTGGGCCTCCCATCCGACCAGCCCCATCGCCAGCCAGAGGACCAGGGTCGTGCCAAACAACACCGCGACCAGCCGCAGACCCAACAGGCCCCCGCGCCGCCATGTTTGCCACCCTAATGGATTATCAGGATCGTTCATTGCCTCGCAAGCCCCGGCCTGTGAAGGAAGTAAAATCGTTCGGGTACATGTGTGTCACCCGGCATCAAAAATTCGTGAATACCGGCGACGGGATGTCAGTCGCCTTCGAGCGGCCACGCCCACAGGTCGATGAAGAAGCAGTCCGTGCCCACGTCTTCGTAATTGAGCAGCGCCGTGCCTACGCGGCCCGCGCCCGGCTCGACCTGTTCCTCGGTCACCAACGCGCCGTTCACGTACAGCCCTACCCGGTCGCCGTGCGCCACCACGAACAGCACGTTCGACTCGGTGACGACCATCTGGCTCTGCGCGTAGACGTTCACCACCAGTTCATCCTCGACCGTTTGCGCCAGCCCGAACCCGCCCGCCGTATCGACGTAGGCCACGCTCAAGTTGTGCTCGTCCTGGTAGCGGAAGGTCAGCCCACACGCCACGCTGTTGCCGTTGGTGGCGATGTTAAACGCGCCGCCCAGCACGAAATCGGAATAGGCCAGATCCTCCGTGCCCAGGAGTTCAAAGTAGGACAGCTCGTCGAGCGCCTGCATGCTCATAGTCGGCACGTACAGCGTCCGCGCGGGCGCAGGCACGATCTCGCCCGACGCGGCGATCTCGTTCACGATGCGCTGCGGATCGCGCGAGGCCCAGCTCGACAGCACCAGCGGCAGCCCGCGATACGTCGTAACCAACCGCGTGGTCACGATCACGTTGTCGAACAGCACCGTGGCCGGATCGAGCTGATCCGCGCGCGTGGCCGCGACCAACCCGATCGCGCCCGCGTCGGGCAGCGTTGAATTGTTCAACGTGCCGAGCAGCGCGCCGTTCGCCCAGAACGAGAACGACGATCCGCGCGCCAGCACCGCCAGCGTCCAGGTTTCCGCGTTGTTCAGAGCCTCGTTGGGCGTCCAGTCTTGCAGCACGAACAGGGTCGTGCCGTCGTCCACACTGACGTTCCAACTGCCCTCAGAGTTGACCTTGAACGTGTACGCCGGAATACGCACGCTGCCCTCTTGGGCGCGGAACACGACTCCGAACTCGGCGTACGACTGCGCCCCGAACAGATCGACATCGACCTGCATGTAAAAATCACCCAGCGATCCGGCGTCACTGGGGATCGCCACGATCTGCCCGCCGGATCGCTCCGCGCGCAGCCGCAGCGCGCCCTGCGCCAGCGACACCAGGCTTCCGCCCGGCACCAACCACGGCGATGGATCCTCGTCGAACGTCTCGCGCCGCGCCACCTGGCCGAAGCCGGGCGTCACGCTCAGCTCGTAATCGCCGGTCGTGGTCCCGTCTTCGCCCTCGTAGCGTTCGACGCGCAGCGTATACATCCCGGCCACGGGAAGCGTCAGCGCTTCCAGCCCCGCGTCTGTCACCAGCGAGTCGCGGTCGTCGTTCCGCGCGATCAGTTCGCCGCTCGGCCCCAGCACCGTCAGCGACGGGTCCAGATCGCCGGACACGGTGCGTGCCAGGATCGACACGACTTCCCCCGCGCTCGCCTCGAACGTCCACGTATTCGCGGGCATGCGGTCGGTCAGCGTGCCGCGCACGCGCTCGAACAACACGACCTCGCCGGACGACTCCTGCGCATACACGGCAGAGGCCACCGGACCAGCCGCCAGCGCCAGCGCCCACACGATCAGCAGGGCCACGGATGCCACCCGCCGCACTCTAACGATGGTTATGCGGGAGCCAACGCGCCCGCGAGCAGTCACTCGTTTGATCATCAATTCCGGTCGATACCCGTTCCTATATCGTCGCCACCACTACAGATTATGACGCTAACCCACCGGGTAGGGGCAGTTCAATTCGTTCTAAGGTTTGACTCCGGCTGCGTGGAAAAGTAGGGCGGGTTTGAAGCCCGCCCCTTTTCGTTCCGTTGGGTGTGCCCCTACGGCGTCGCGGTCGGAATGAACAGCCCGCCCGTCAGGCTGCCGGGGGTCGCGGTCGGGATCGCCAGCCCGCCCGACGGCGTCGCGGTCGGATTGTTGCCGAACGGTAGTCCGGTGGTTGGTGTCGGCTCGACGCCTTCCTGCGGCGCGGCGGTCGGGTTGCCGAACAGCGTGCCCGGGTTCAGCCCTTCCAACCCGCCCTGATCTGCCACATCCCCGGCGCTCAGCGGACTGGTCACCACGAGGTTGTCGAAGTCCACCGTGACGTCATCCGGCTGATCCTGGATCGTGGATGCGGCGACGCCGATCGAGCCTTCGCTCGCGTACTGCGCGGTGTCCGTCACCTCGCCCACGAACTGATCGTTGAAGTAGAAGCGGAAGGTGTAGCCCTCCACGAGCGCGGCAATGCGCGGGCTGGCATCCGCCCCATCGATCACGGGCGAGACGGTCCACGGCTGGATCTCCTGCCACGTCCCGGTCTCGTCGTAATAGTACAGGCTCCAGTCGCCGTCGCTGCTGGCCGAGAGCGAATAGAACGTGCCCGCGTCCCAGTTCAAGTGCAGCACGAAGCCGTATTCCACGTAGCTCGGCTGGTTCTCGATCTCGACGTCCGCCTCCATGTACATATCGCCCCACGACAGGTCCTCGTCCGGCGACTGGTACGTCCAGATGCCGGGCGCGAACACGTGGACCTGATACATGCCGTTGACCACGTCGCCTTCGCTGTTATCGGCGGAGAACGACGACCACGTCAGGTTGAAATCGGGATCGCCCGATTCGAAGTCGTCCCAGACGTCCAGCCCGCCGTACCCGGTCAGCAGGCCCAGCGTCATGTCGCCCGACGTATTCCCCTCGCGCGTCACCGTCACCGTGTAAATGCCCTGCTCCGGCGCGACCAGCGCTTCCGCGATCGTGGCCGTCGCGTCCGTGCTGCTGGGCGACGCCTTCGTCACCACCTTACCGCTGGGCGCGGTCACGGTCAGCGTCGTGGTCAGGTCGCCGGAATCGGCGTATGCGACCACCGAAAAGGGGAAGGATTCCTCCAGGTAAAACGTTGCGCTGGCCTCCGGCGTCGTCGCGTCGAGCGTCGTGCTGAGCGTGCCGAGCAGCAGCAGCTCGCTGGAATCGCCCTGCGCGCGCGTGTGCAGGCCGCCCCCCATGCTCACGACGAGCGCCGCCAGCAGCGCCCCTACCAACCACCGTCCCGCGCGTGTAACCTTTTTCATGCGTGCGTCTCCTTGTGCTGTGTTCAGCCGTCCTTGTGCAGTTGCCAACGATGTGTTGCCAACGATCATGCAGCCGGATCAGCGCCAGCCCGGCACGTGGTCGGACAGTGCCGCGAGCAGCGCGTCGAAGTCGTCCGAGGCCACCTCCGCGCCATCCCGCCAGCGCGCGTCCTCCAGCTTGAGCAGGCGGCGCTGTTCAGCGGCGGCGTGCAGGTCGGTCGATCCTTCCGTCTCCCGGCGCGGGCGCAGCCGGGCAAACTGATCGTAACCGGGCATCGCCTCGGCGGCGGTCGGAGATTTGAAGCTGTAAAAGATCAGGTCTACGTCGTCTTGCAGAAGCTGGACCGCCACGCAGAACCACCCTTTTGGCACGCGCGCGCGCCGCCGGATCGTGAAGCGCCACGCCAGCGTATTGACCTTGCGGTTCCAGTCGATTTCCGTCACCTCGGGCGGCGATGTGCGCCCGTCGGTCACCACCAGCCGGTCGTGGCCGAGCACGGCATAACGACGGCTGGGCATCACGCGCTTCAGCAGCCGCTCGACCGCGAACCCCGTGCCCAGCAGCACGACGATATCGAGCGCGACGACCACACACGCCGGATCGACACCCTCGAACACGCCGTCGAGCAGCTTCAGCGCGACGACGTGGAAAAGCAGTGTCACGACCACCATCGCCACCGGGACGAGAAAGCGAACCGAAAAATGTTCGGTGTCAATGCGAATCATCCGCCCCTCGATGTCGGGCGCGGGCCTGGAATATTCAAGAGACATGGGGCGTTTTCATATCCTGGGATACATGCGGCAAAGGCTAAGCCATCGGGTCGAACACGTGCGCCACGGATGCATCGGGCGGCTTCCATAGACCGGACCGACCCAGCAGGCGCTCGACGCTCCGGCGCAGATACACCGTATCGAACGGCTTGAGCAGGTACAGGTCTATATCACTACTCGTGAAACCGTGCAGACGTTCAGCCTGGGGCGTAATCACGGTCAGGATGATGATCGGCGTCTCCCGAAACGAGGCGTCCTCGCGGACGACCCGGTAGACGTCCCAACCGTCCATCTCGCCCGGCAGCATCAGGTCCAGCAGGATGATCTGCGGGGCCACCGCCCGCACCAGATCCAGCCCTTCCGTCCCGTCCAGCGCGAAATGCAGCCGGATTTCCTCGTGCTTCAGCACCAGGGCGAGCAAATCCCCGATCTCGGATTCGTCTTCAATCACCACGATATCGAACATGACATGAGGTCCCCACATGGCCGATATGTTGTATGGTGTCAAGCATAACACGTTTGCCCCCGGCTGAGAACTGAAACGCGCCCGCCGGGGCAAAGCCGGGCATTGCAGATGTTTCGAGATTGAAGCGAGCGCGATATAGTTGACGGTGTTCGCAACCCCACGTGCAAAACCGCCGGAGAAAGCCTTATGTTCACCGCACCGCTCACCATCGGTATCGAAGAAGAATACCAGATCGTTGATCCACAAACGCGAGAATTGACCTCGTACGTTCAGCAGATGATGAACCGGGGTCACGTCGTCCTGGGCAATCAGCTTAAGCCCGAATTTATGCAGTCCCAGATCGAAGTCGGTAGCCATATTTGCAGCGACATCAAAGACGCCCGCGCCGAAATCGTTCATTTGAGGCGGTCGGTCTGTGAAGTAGCGGAAGACACGGGTGCGGCCATCATCGCCGCCGCGACGCACCCGTTCTCACACTGGCAGGATCAGCACATCAGCGAAGGTGAGCGCTACGACGACCTGGCAACCGAAATGCGCGACGCGGCCCGGCGGCTGCTCATTTTTGGGATGCACGTGCACCTGGGCTTTGGTCAGTCTGACGAGGCTATGAATCTGGTGATCGACGTGCTCAACCAGCTCCGTTATTTCCTGCCGCATATTTTGGCGCTGACCACCTCGTCGCCCTTCTGGCACGGGCGCGACAGCGGCCTGAAGAGTTACCGCAGCCTCGTCTTTGAAAACATGCCGCGTTCGGGTATTCCGCCCAATTTCTACAGTTACAGCGAATACAACCAGTACGTCAACATCATGGGCAAGGTCGGCTCGCTGGGCCGCCGCGTCGATACGCGCAAGGAAACCAGTCACCGCGTCGCCATCGGCGACCCGACCAAGATCTGGTGGGACGCCCGCCCGCACCCCGATCTCGGCACGCTCGAAGTCCGCATCTGCGACATGTGCACTCACGTCGATGACGCCATCGCGGTTGCGGCGCTGATCCAGGCGCTGGTCGCCAAGCTGATCAAGCTGCGCAACCAGAACCAGTCTTGGCGCATTTACCGGGGCATGTTCATCGAGGAAAACAAGTGGCGTGCCGTGCGCTACGGCATCCAGGGCAAGCTGATCGACTTCGGCATCGGTGAGGAAGTGTCGCTGCGCACGCTGATGGACGAGCTGATCGAGATCGTGGACGACGTGGTGGACGAGCTGAACTCACGCGAGGAAGTGGCGCACATCCGCACCATCGCGGAGCGCGGCACGAGCGCCGACCGGCAGTTGGCGATTTATCACGGCGCGATGAAAGATGGCGCGACCGAACGCGAAGCACTTTTTGCCGTGGTCGATCATCTGATCGCAGAAACCGGCCAAGGATGGGAAACGCACTGAACCAAGAACACGGCTCCGTCAGCAGCGCGATCCTGGTGCGGCGGTTGTTTGACGCCGCGGCGTCCGCTTACGCGCGCTGCGTCGTGCTGGGGATGGCGCCGCTCTCAGCGGATTTTGTGAATTATGCCCGCCCACGTCCTGGCGATCTTGCGCTGGACGTGGGTGCGGGCACGGGCACGGCGGCGGCTCTGCTGGCACGGCAGGGCCGCACTGCCGCCCTCGATCTGTCCCACGCGATGCTGACCTACGTCAAGCCGCATCCGCACCTGTTCCCGGTCTGCGGCAACCTGCTGCACGCGCCTTTTGCCCCGCACATCTTTACGCTCGTGGTTGCGTCATTTGGCCTCAATACCACCCTCCCGGAACAGAGTTTACCCGCGCTGCGTCACCTGATCGCGCCCGGCGGACGGCTGGCAATTCAGGAGTGGGGACCGGTGACGGCGCTCGACGCCGCCCTGGACGATCTGCTCGCGGAGGCGGCAGTCGAAACGCCGGAGCCGCCGCTGGCCGCGCTGCGCGCCTGGATGGGCAACGACGACCTGCGCTGGCAGAACCGCTTGCAAGACCCCGACGATTATCACGAATGGCTGGACGATTTCGGCTTCGAGGTCGAAGACGCGCGCGAAGACGCGCCGGTCACGGTGCGGTTCCCCTCCGTGGGGGACTATCTGGGGTTTTGGGCCGCGTCGCCGGGTCGCCACGCCGAGCTGCGCGCCCTGGATCGCGACGCCCGCGCCGCG
>NZ_DAISHJ010000174.1:0-8167 GCF_036822615.1 Aggregatilinea sp.
TGAAGATGATGCCGGTCTGCTCCACGCGCTCGCGGGCCAGGTCGGCCACGCGGTCGTGGTCGATGAGCCGGTCGGCCTCCTCCTGCACCAGCTGGTTGAAGGCGTCGCGCACCTTCATGCGGCGGCGCTTGCGGCGCGAGGGAAAGACCTTGCTGAACATGTCGCGCACTTGCGAGCCCACGTCCTCCAGCCCCGGCATGGACAACACGCCCACCTGCGGCCCGCCGGATTCCTCCACCTCCATGTCCACCTCGCGGTCGTCCAGGTTGCCGCCGCGCCACAGGGTGCGCAGCTTTTCGCGCGTGGACGTGCGACTGTCCGAGGCCGGGCTGCCGGTCGAGGACGCGGCCCACACAAAAGTCACCGGCTTCCCGACCATCGACGATGGGCCGGTTCAAGGCGCGCCGCTGGGCGGGCTGGGCACGGGCACATTCGCGCGCACGTACGCGGGCAACTTCGCGCGGTGGCACATCAGGACCGGGGCGCACGCGTACGGAACGGCCCCGGCGGACATGTTCAGCGTCTACGCGCAGCAAGGCAGCCGCAGCATCGCGCAGGCGCTGTGGACCGGCGCGCCCGCGGAAACGCTCGCCGCGTGGCAGTGGAACTATCCGGTGGGCGCGGGCACGTACTACGCGCTCTACCCGCGCTCGTGGTTCGTCTACGACTGGGACGCGCTGCCCGTCGATCTGAGTGTCGAGCAGTTTTCGCCCATCATCCCCGGCGACTACGAGGCGAGCAGCTACCCGGTCGCGCTATTCAACTGGACCGCCAGCAACCCGACAGACGACCCGGTCACGGTCGGCGTGATGTTCACCTTCGCCAGCTTCCTCGGCACACCGGAGGGGCGGATTCAGCGGGCGGTCAGCGAGGACACGCCAGAGGGGCGGCTGGTCGGCGTGGAGATGGGCACGCTGAGCGCGAACGCCAGCAACGATTCGCGCGGGACGATCGCACTGGCCGCGCTGGAAACGCCCGGCGTTTCGGTCAGCTACCGCACGCGGTTCCAGGTGACCAGCAGCGGCGCGGATATCTGGCAGGATTTCTCCACCGACGGCGCGCTGGATAACGTGGACGACCAGACGATTTCCGCCAGCGGCGACGCCCCAGCTTCCGGCGTGGCGATCACGTTCACGCTGGCCCCCGGCGAGACGATCGAGGCGCCGTTCGCGCTCGCGTGGGATCTGCCCGTGATGGCGTTCAGCGGCGGCGACCAGTGGTACAAGCGCTACACCGCGTTCTTCGGGCGGGACGGCAATCACGCGTGGGACATCGCCGCCGAGAGCATCGCGCAGCGGGACACGTGGCGCAGCGCGATCGAAGCGTGGCAGGACCCGATCCTGGCCGACGAGTCGCGCCCGGAGTGGTACAAAACCGCCCTGTTCAACGAGCTGTATTATCTCGCGGACGGCGGCACCGCGTGGGAACACGGCAAGGTCGGGGAACCGGAGCCGCCCGCCGACTATATGGGCCACTTCGCATACCTGGAATGCTTCGACTACCCGTATTACAACACGTTCGACGTGGACTTTTACGCCTCGTTTGCCACGCTGGAACTGTGGCCGGACATCGAACTGAGCATAATGCGCGACTTCGCGGCATCGGTGTTTTACGAGGACACGAGCATGTTCCGGGTCGGGTACTACAACGGCAAACCCATGCAGCGCAAAGTGCTGGGGGCCGTGCCGCACGATATGGGCACGCCCGGCGAATCACCGTGGCTGCGCCCGAACGCGTTCACGTGGCAAGACGTCAACGGCTGGAAAGACCTCAACGCCAAATTCGTGCAGCGGCTCTACCGGGACGCGGTGCTGCTCGACCAGCCAGAGCTGATCAAGGAGATGTGGCCCGCCGCACAAGCCGCGATGGACTACCTCGGCGCGATGGATCACGACGGCGACGGCATCCCCGAAAACGAGGGCATCCCCGACCAGACCTACGATACCTGGCCCGCGACGGGCGTCAGCGCCTACAGCGGCGGGCTGTGGCTGGGCGCGCTGGCGGCCATGCGCGAGATGGCACTGATCGTTGGCGACGAAGACGCCGCGAGCGAATATGGCGACCGCCTCGCCGCCGCGCAGGAGGCTTACGAGGCGGCGCTGTGGAACGGCACGTACTTCGACTATGACCAGACGTCCGACACGATCATGGCCGATATGCTGGCGGGCGAATGGTACGCCACCATCAGCGGGCTTTCGGTGCTGCCGCCGGATCATGTGGACAGCGCGCTGGACGCGATCTATACGCACAACGTGCAGGGCTTCAACGACGGCCAGATGGGCGCGGTGAACGGAATGCGTCCCGACGGCACGGTGGAAGACGGCGAGCAGGCCAGCGAAGTCTGGGCCGGGACGACCTGGATGCTGGCCGCGCACATGCTGTTCGAAGGGCTGGACGACGACGCCTGGGCGACGGCGTGGGGCCTGTACCATCACGTCTACGAGACGGGCGCGCTGTGGTTCCGCACACCGGAAGCCTGGGACGCGGCGGGCGACTTCCGCGCCGCGATGTACATGCGTCCGCTGGCGGTGTGGGCGATGGAGACCGCGCTCGAACGGCGGTAAAAGCAAAAAACGCTTTCTTTCGGGAAAGAAAGCGGGCGAAGAAAGCCGGGGAAATGGAGAGCGGCGTTATTTGCGGCGCATGAACTGCGGGAGCCGCTCCCCGCTCGCACACACGTCGATCAGTTCCGCGAGGCGCTTCTGGCGCGTCTCGTCGCGTTTGGCGCTCATCACCCACCCCGTCACCACCTTACGGTAAGACGGAGCCTGCGACTGGAAAAACGCCCAGGCAGGTTCATTGGACCTGAACTGTGCTTCCAGGGCCGGATCGAGATCGCGGTGGCGCGCCTCGTACGAATACTGTTGGCGCTTGCCGTGATCGCGCGCCTCGAACGCACGCAGCCCGGCGGGCTGCATCAAGCCCTGCGCGCTAAGTTCCTCCACGCGCTTGATGTTGACCTCGCTCCAATTGCTGCCGGGGCGTCGCGGCGTGAAGCGGTTCGTGTAGCTTTCGTCGTCCACGCTTTTGCGGATGCCGTCGATCCAGCCGTAACACAGCGCCTGATCGACCGACTCCGGCCACGTCATGCTCGGCTTCCCAGTTCCTTTTTTGTAGTAGCCGACCCACAGCTCGGTCACGGAGTCGTGATTCGCATCCAGCCACGCGCGGAAGTCGTCCGGCGTTTCGAAAAAGGTGACGTCCACAGGCAGTTTCCTCTCCGCTAAAAACCGGATGATCCGAGTGTAATTTTAGCACACGCGTTCTGATTCCGTCAATCATGCAGGGAACCAGAATAGGTGGGTAAGCGTTGGGTTAACGGGTCGATCGGGTCATGTAGGCGCGGGAGAACGGGTTTAAGATGCCTGAAGTGAACAGAGCATGCAGAGAAAGGATTCCAGTACCGCTATGCCGCGACTTCGATACCTGCTCGCTACCGCCCTGGTCGTGCTGACCACGCTGGCAGCGGTCCCCGGTGCAGCCCTGGCCCAGACGGACGCGATTCCATCGCCCCAGGCCGCACTGTACCACTACTACACGGCGATCAATATGCAGGACTACGCGACCGCGTATGGCATGTGGGCCAATCCCACCCAGACGCTCGACGCGTTCCAGAACGGATTCTCCACCACGCAGCGGGTCGTGCCGTATTTCGGCGCGTTCGAGAGCGCGCAAGCCGCCCTATCCGCTGGAACGGTGCGCGCCGTGCTGCTCGGTTACGAGACGGACGGCAGCGTGCAGACCTATACCGGCTGCTTCAATCTGGGTTTGAATAACGCGCGCTGGCTGATCACGGGCAGCAATTTCGTACAGGTGATGGACACGACCGCGCCGGATCAGGCGAGCGTCGATATGATGCTCCAGCAGCCGTGCAGCGCCGACGCGACCACCCTGCCCCTAGCTCCCAAAACGGCCAGCGCAATGGAGGGGCTGCTGCTGAATTACTACGACCTGATCAACGCGGGCCAGTACGATCTGGCGTACGCGATGTGGCTCCAGCCGATCCCCGGCCCCAAGCCAAACGGCCAGCCCGCCGAAGATTACCGCCCGCCGTTCGAGGCGTTCCGCACGGGCTACGGGAACACCTCCTACGTGTACGTTTATCCGGGTGATGCGGTAGAAGGTGGCGCAGCCGCCGGGCACGCCTACCTGGACGGGTATATCCCGGCGGTGCTGGTCGGCCAGCAAACCGACGGCAGCCTCGCGGCCTATTATGGCTGCTACGTGACGGGCTTCCTGCCCGACGGCACGCTGGGCATCGTGAACGGGCGCTTCTTCCTGTTCGAAATGCAGGCTCCAACCGCGCAGGAGATCCAGGCGCACCTCGGCACGGACTGCCCCACGCTGGCGATTCCGTACTGAGGTAACTTCACCTCACCCCCGGCCCCTCTTCAATCAAGTTGGAGAGGGGAGACAAACAAAGTGCCCGGTGATTCTATAGGGACGGATTTTTAACCCGCCCGGCAAGCCCGCACGTTTGCGGGCCTGTTTCGTTCCCCGGCTGGCGATAGACTGCGCGACACGCCCCCGGTTATAATGCAGGCAGCACCTGCGCCTACCCCGGAGGGAAACATCATGGCGCCCGTCGTGAGCTTGAAGGATCTCAAAAAGACATTCCGCCTCAAACGCAAGCAACCCGGCCTGCGCGGCAGTATACGCGCGCTGATCGATGCCGACTGGCAGACGGTCGATGCTGTGAAGGGCATTTCGCTGGAACTGGAAGAAGGCGAGATGCTGGCGTTCATCGGGCCCAACGGCGCGGGCAAAAGCACCACGATTAAGATGCTGACGGGCATCCTTCACCCTTCCAGCGGCGAGGCACAGGTGTTGGGGTACGTGCCGTGGAAGCAGCGCCGCGCGCTGTCGTACGAGATCGGCAGCATCTTCGGGCAGAAGCCGCAGTTGTGGTATCACCTGCCGCCGGTAGACACGTTCGAGCTGTTTTCGCACATCTACGAAATGGACCCGGCGGTCTTCCAGCGGCGCAAAGGGTTTTTGATCGAGGCGCTGGGGCTGGCCGACCTGCTGAACACGCCGGTCCGCAAGCTGAGCCTGGGCCAGCGCATGCGCTGCGAGATCGCGGCCAGCCTGCTGCACGGCCCGCGCATCCTGTTCCTGGACGAGCCGACGATCGGGCTGGACGTGGTCGCCAAGCAGAGCTTGCGCGATGCGATCCGCACGCTGCACGACGAGGAAAACCTGACGATCTTCCTGACCAGTCACGACGCGGGCGACGTCGAAAGCCTGTGCAAGCGCGTGATCGTGATCAACCACGGACAAGTGATCTTCGACGATCGCACCAGCGCGCTCAAGCGGCGTTTTCTGCGGCGTAAGATCGTCGGCGTGCGCTTCGGCCAGCCGATCCCCGACGACTTTTCGGTGCGCAACGCCACGCTGCTCAAGCGCGGGACGTGGGGCGTCAAGCTGGAACTGGACACGCACGTCCGCCCGGTGGACGACCTGATCGGCGCGCTGATGCAGTACGCGCCCGTGGTGGACTTGACCGTGGAAGACCCGCCGATGGAAGAAATCATCCGCGAGATTTATCTGGCCGAGGAAGCCGTCACGGTCGAGCACGACCCTGACGCCAGGCCCGTACCGGGTGGTGACGTATGAGCGCGATATCCGCCCCCCAACAGCGCGGCCAGCCGCGCGCGCAGATCGACAAATATGCCGCGATCATGCGCATCAACGTGCAGAACAGCGTCGCTTACATATGGGACGCGGCGGGCCAGGGCGTCTTCATCGTGCTGTTCATCTTCATCTTCTCACAGCTCTGGCACGCGACCTTCGCCGCGCAAGACGCGACCGTGATCGGCGGGCTGACGCTCAACCAGACGCTGTGGTATTTCGTATGGGCGGAGCTGATCGAGCTGTCGAAGATCCGCGTATCGTTCACCATTCAGGACGAGGTGAAGGACGGCAGCCTTGCCTATACGCTGGGCCGCCCGTACAACTACGTGCTCTATCACCTGTTTTCGGGCCTCGGCTCGGTCGGCATCCGCATGATCTCGGTGCTGGTGTTCGGGGCCGTCATCGCGCTGACGCAGGTCGGCCCGCTGCACACGTTCCGCATCGAGACGCTGCCCGCCGTGCTGCTGGTGACGCTGTTCGCGTTCCTGATCGATTACTGCTTCAGCGCGGGGATCGGGCTGCTGGCGTTCTTCTTCGAGGACACGTCCGCGTTCCGGCTGATCTACCAGAAAATCAATTTCGTGCTGGGCGGGCTGCTGCTGCCCGTGGACTTTTTGCCCGGCGCGGTGCAGACGGTGGCACGCGTGCTGCCGTTCAACCTGATCCTGTACGGGCCGTCGAAACTGTTCGTCGCGTGGGATTCGACGCAGTTCGTGCAGATCCTCGGCTTGCAGATCGTGTGGCTGGCGATCCTGGGGAGCGGTGTCGCAGTGCTGTTCCGCTATGGCGCACGCCGCGTGAGCATCAACGGGGGCTGAGATGGCGCGCATTGGGAACGAAATCGGCTTCGTACTGCACATGGTCAAACTCAATCTGGCCGGGATCATGGAATATCGCGCCAGCTTCTTGATGCAGGCCGTGGGCATGTTCATCAACAACGGGATCTACTTCGTCTTCTGGCTGCTGTTCTTCGACCGTTTTCAGGAGATTCGCGGCTACCAGATCGAGCAAATTTACCTGCTGTTCGCCATCGTCGCGCTGGGCTGGGGGCTGGCGTTCACGCTGGCGGGCAATGCTTCGCAGGTCGCGCCGTTGATCGCTCAGGGGCGGCTCGACTATTACCTGACCCTGCCCCGTCCGGTGGTGCTGCACCTGCTGTTCAGCCGCATGGACGCGTTTTCGATGGGCGATTTGACGTTCGGCCTCGTCGCGTTCCTGCTGGCGGGGCATTACGATCCGGTGTCGATCGGGCTGTTCCTGCTGTGCTCGGCGCTGGCGGCGGTGATCTTCGCGTGCTTCCTGGCGACGGCGGGCTGCCTGTCATTTTTCGTCGGTAACGCGACGCAGTGGGCGTCGTACATGGCGAACGCGATGGTCACGTTTGCACTGTATCCGATGGGTCTGTTTCAAGGCGCGATGCGGCTGATCCTGTACACGCTGATCCCGGCGGGCTTCGTGGGCGCGGTCCCGGTCAAGGTGGTGGAGACGCACAGCATCACGCTGGTGATGGGGTTGGCGGGCGCGGCGCTGGCCAGCGCGCTGGTGCTGGTGCTCGTGTTCCGGCTGGGGCTGCGGCGCTACGAGAGCGGCAGCGCGATCAATGTGAATATTTGAGGGGCAGCGGGCAGCGGGTAGCTGCTAGCGATTAGCGGTTAGCGGTTAGCCAAAGGCAAGGGCAAAGGCACCTCACCCCCAGCCCCTCTCCAACTTGATTGGCTGAGGGGGCGACACTAGATTCTGCTGAGGGAAGAGATAGCCAACGAAACGCGCACTGTCTCTTCCGAATCTCGCAGTCTCTCGCTCAAAACATGCCATAGAAGCATGTGCGATGCGCTGCGAAAAAGTTACTGTCGCCCCCTCAGCCAACTTGATTGGAGAGGGGAGACAAGCAGACAGTCGCGTGGTTTTTGTAGGGGCGTATTGCGATACGCCCCTACGGCAAGTTAAGCATTCAGCAGCGCCTTAGACGACTCTGCTTTTCGTAGGGGCGATGCAAGCATCGCCCGCCGTCAGCAAAGCCGGGTAGAGCAAGCTCTCCCCCTACGCACATGCGACCTGGCGACTTGCTCCTTGACTGCCTGTTTATTGTAGGGATCAGACGCCTACCAATCCGTTGACTTGGTACACATGGGGTGTATCGCAATACGCCTCTACAGAAGTCGCGTCATTGAGTGAAAAGGGCGAGTTTGAAACTCACCCCCTACAAGAGCAAAAAACGCGCGCCGCACGGGGAAATGTGCGGCACGTGAGTTTGGCCTTGGCCTTGGCTAACAACTGCTCTTAGCCGCACTTCTGGACCGTCTGGCAAAGCTGCGTCAGATGCAGGCGATCGTGTTGGGCCGTGAAGTTCGCCATTTCGAGCAGCGTCGTCGGACCGAAGATGCTGTGCCGCGCCGGGCGATCCCAGGCGTCGGCGGGGAGCGCGGCAAGGAAATCGAGCGTGATCTGGCGCTCGGCGGCGAAGGCCAGCGCGACGGGCCAGCCGTTCGGCGGGCAGGTGCGCGTGGCGGGACCGGGCGGCGGGTTCGGATCG
>NZ_DAISHJ010000175.1:0-8062 GCF_036822615.1 Aggregatilinea sp.
CACCTCGTCGGGAGCCAGCCAGCGCCGCCCGCGCGTGCGGTCGGGCCGCATCCACTTGGCGACCATCTTACCGTCCAGCCCGCGCCGGTACGTGGTCGATTCGAGCTGCGCGGTCCACAGCCGCCCCGCGTAATCGTAGCTGTACACGTCCGGCTCGCCCCGCGCCTGCTCGATGCTGACCGTCAGGCAGTTGCGCTTCACGCTGATCGTGATCGGGCGTCCCTCCCATTTGCCTAACAATACCGCCATCACACGTCCTGTTCGATTCCTCTACATTCTCGTTCCGGTAAAAACGGGCCGGGGGCGTCGGAATCCGCCCCCGCAGTTCTGGCATTTATTCCCCCTCTCCAACTTGATTGGAGAGGGGATCAGGGGGTGAGGTATGCTTTTTCTTACACCTGCGCGTACAGATCGTCCAGCGTGCCTTCGAGCAGATCGACTGCTTCACGCAGCGCCGCCGCGTCGAACGCGAAGCGCACGCCCGCCGCCCGGTACAGGTCCGGCAGATCGACCGTCCCGGCCAGGCTCAGCGCGTGCCGGTACTGCCGCACGGCGTCCGCCTGATCGCGCAGCGCGTTTTTCCACACCAGCACCGCGCCCAACTGCGCCATGCCGTACTCGACGTAATAAAACGGCGAGCGGTGGATGTGGCGCTTGCGATGCCAGCCGTTGGCCTTGTCCGCCTCCAGGCCGGAAAAGTCGATGCCCGGCATGAAACGATCCCACAGCGCGGACCACGTCGCGTCGCACTGCTCGGGATCGCGGGCCGCGTCGACGTTCTCGTACACCCAATGCTGGTACGCATCGACCACCGCCATGTACGGCCAGAACTTGACGATTTTCTCCAGGTGTGCGATCCGGTCGCGCGCCGCGTCCTCCGGCGCGAAGAAGCCGCCCTCGCTGGCGGGCAGGTACGGGGCGGCGAGCAGTTCCATCGACATCGACGCGACCTCGGCAAACTCCATCGGGACCATGCGCTGGTGATAAAGCGGCTGCGCCCACGCCTCGAACGCGTGGAAGGCATGCCCGGCCTCGTGCAGCAGGGTGCGGATGTCCGCCCGCGATCCGACCGCGTTCATGAAGATGATCGGGCGTTTGCTGGCCTCGAACGAGGTCGAATACGCGCCCGGCCCCTTGCCTTTGCGGTTGTCCAGATCGAGCAGCCCGTCGCGGCGCATGGTGGCGAAGTACGCGCCCAGCGCCGGATCGACGCGGTCGAAAATCGCCTGCCCCTTGTCTTCCAGCTCGGCCACGTCCTTGTACGGCACGATCGGCGCGCTGGCGGTCGGATCAACCTCCACGTCCCAGGGCCGCAGCGTCTCCACGCCCAACAGTGCCCGCTTGCGCTCGTAGATGCGTGTCGCGGCGGGCACGACCACTTCCTCGATCGCGTTGTGGAACGTGGTGCAGTCGTCCGGCGTGTAGCTAAAGCGCAGTAACTGCTGCCAGCGGTAGTCGCGGAAGCTGTCGAACCCGGCGTTGCGCGCGATCTGCTTGCGCAGGTCCATGTACTGTACCCACAGCGCGTTGACCGCGTCCCGGTCGGCCAACTGCCGATCCGACGCCAGCCGCCACGCGCGCTCGCGCACGGCCCGGTCGGGATCGAGCAGCAGCACTTCCGACTGCAGCACGGTCATCTCGCTGCCGTCCCAGTCGATCGTCTGCGCGCCAAAAACGCGGTTCAACCGCGAGGTCACTTTGCTCTGCGCGGTTTGCAGCGGCAGGTTCGCCTCGCGGAACAGCGCTGCCTCTGCGCGCATGTTGCGCAGCGGGATCTCGAAGCCGTCCGGTTCCAGGCCGCTCGCCAGCAGCTTCTGCTTCAGCGCCTGATCGGACGCCTGCGCTTTGGGGAACACGCCCTCCAAAAACGCGTGGAAGCGCGCTTCCGCCGCGTCGTCGGTGGTGTCCTGCGTGGTGGCGAAGTACAGCCGCGAGTACGTCTCGTCGACCAGCTCGCTCAGGCGCGACCAGTCCGCCAGCCAGCCCTGAACGCTGCCCGCATCCAGCGGACGTCCGGCCAGCTCCACGAAAAACGGCTCGATCTGTTCCCAGGAGAGATCCATAAATTCGGTGATGGTGGGGAGTGTGGATAAAGTCATGTGTCGCGTATCGCTTTCTACAAATGTGGACGTGCGTGCCCAACTGGATTTTTGAAAGAGTGGGGCCGTGCCCCACCCTGTGTTTCTGTTTGGAGTGGATTCCGAACGCGGGGCCGTCAGCGCACGACGTTCCCATCCGCGTCCAGCAGTCCCTGCCCGATCAGCATCACTTCCAGGCTGTCTACCAGCGCGTCGATGCACGCCAGGATCGGCTGGTGCTCCCACGGCGCGCCGACCGCCTCGACCAGACGGTTCACCAACACGGGCAGGTTGTGCGGCAGCGTCGGGCAGAACCGGATCGTCAGGTCGAGCAGACGTTTTTCGCCGGGATTGGGCACGGCGTTGGCCGCGAAAATCACGTCGAAGACGCTGGCGAGCAGCGCGGCGGTGCGGTGATTGAGGCTCACACGGTCCTGCCGGATCAGCGCGCTTTCGATCTGGTGGCGGAACGAGGAGCGCACCTGCCGCAGCAGGGGGTAGTTGTTGGCGACGATGGCGCGGCGCAGCGCTTCCGGGTACGGCTGCCGTGCCTTGTCTTGCAGGCGCGCGTACCAGCCGGACGGGTCGATCAGCGGCTCGGAATGCAAAATGGTGTACCAGAAACAGGTCGTGTAGCCGACCCAGGCCTCGTGCCGGTCCAGCACGCGCGCAAGCTGTTCCTCGATCCACGCGGCTTCCCAATAGACCAGATCGACGGACTGCCCGCTCTCGCGCAGCGCCCACTCGTCGCCCGGCCCCCAGAACGGGTTGCCGACCTCCACGCGCCCGTACTCCGCCCCGGCGAACCGCTCGGCCAGCGCACGGCGATCCGCCACCGGCACGGGTGCGGTCGAAATCACGTACAGGTCCCAATCGGAAAGCGCGTCGGCAACGCCCGCGGCCACCGATCCGCCCCGCGCCACGGCGATCACGTCCGGCAGCGCGGCCAGCGCCTCCGCGAGCGCTTGAAGTTGGGGATCGGCAGTGTGAACGGACAGCGCAGGTTCAGGCATGACTCCCTCCCGGGCTAAAGTGGCTTGCGACCGATAACAACCATACTCGCGCCGTTCGGCAGGCGGCGCAGCAGCCGCCAGTCCAGCAGCGCGACGCGGTAGGCGAGGCGTCTGGAACGCGGGCGGATCAGGTCGTGCGCGATGGTCGTGAAGCCGTGCGTGCGGAAGCGCGAGCGCGTAACTTCCAGCCCGGCGTCCGCGAACAGGCCCGCGACGTGGCGCGTGCTCAGGCGGCGCAAATGCCCCGGCTCGTCCCGCCGGAAGCGCCCGTAACCGTCGGCGGAAGGCTGGAACCCGCCGCTAAGCGCCATCAGAATCCATTCGAGCGAGAACCGGTTGGCGCACGGCGTGGTGAACAGGATCTGCCCGCCGGGTTTCAGCACGCGCGCCCACTCGTCGATCGTGGCGCGGGCGTCCTGCACGTGTTCCAGCGTCTCGATGGAGAAAATCAGGTCGATCGCGCCGTTCGCCAGGGGCAGCGCCTCGCCCATGCCGACCGTGTAGCGCTCGTCGGGGAACTGTAGGCGCGCCTTCTGCACGCCGACGAACGAAATATCCACGCCCAGGATGCGCGCCGCCGGAAACGCTTCTTTCAGAAACGGAAAATAGCGCCCCTGCCCGCACGCAAAGTCCATGATCAGCCCCGGCGGGGTCGGCCACAGCGTCCGGTCGGCCAGCACCTCGCGCACGGCGACCAGCCGCGCCGCTTCGTACAGGTCGGTGAAGCCTTCCATGTAGCCCGTCGCGTAGCGCGCGTTATAGTCGATCATTTGCGGTCCTTCCAGGCAGCCAGCACGGAGTCGATGACGCCCGTCTCCTGCTCGACAATCTTATCCAGCGCGAGGTGATCGAGCACGTACTCGCGCGCGCCCCGGCCCATACGCTCGCGCAGCGCCTCGTCGCCCAGCACGTCCAGCAGCGCGGCGTGGATCGCGTCCGGGTCGGTCCCGCACAAATAGCCCGTCTCGCGGTGGCGGATCAGGTCACGGATGCCCGGCGAGTCGGCCCCCAGGACCGGCGTCCCGCACGACATCGCCTCTAACAGCGACTTGGGATGCCCCTCTGAAAACGACAGCAGCACGAACAGATCGGCCTCGTTCATCCAGCCGGGGAGCTGTTCGTTCGGCACATTCTCGACGAAGTTCACCGCCAGCGCGTACGACTCGGCCAGCGCTTTCAGTTCGTCGGCCTGCACGCCGCGCCCGATCAACGTGAGTTCGACATCCAGCCCGCGCGCCGCTTCGAACAGGCCGGGCAGGTTCTTTTCGGCCTGCAAACGGCCCACGTACAGGATCTTGCGGTAGCCGCTGTAGCCCGCCCGCGTTGGCGCGAAGACGTCCGTCAGCATGTAGTTGGGGATGATCGTCACGCGCTCGGCGGGCACGCCGATCACGTTCACGGTATGATCGCGCATACGCTCCGTGGTGACCACGACGTGCTGCGCCTGCCGGAACACGTCGCGTTCCGTGCCGAGCAGCGCCTCCTGGTCGTAGGGCGCGGCTACGTCGGGCGGCACGTTCGCCAGGAACAGCGCCCACATGAAGCCCGCCCGCGCGATCAGCGGCTTGTGCCACAGGGTTGCGGCGCGCAGGGCCGCATCGGACCCGTAGCTCTGGTTGGTCTTGTACACGTCGGCGCGGGCCAGCATGGGCGCGTGCAAAAACGGCAGCCACCGGCTGTACCGGTCCAACGACAGGCCCCAGCGGTTGCAGCGAATGGTGATGCCGGGGATGCGCGGTGCATAGTCGTGGTCGCTGGCGTCGCCGTAGGTAATGAATGTGATCTTATAGCCGCGCGCTTGCAGGCGGCGGTACAGCGCGACCTCGCGCTCAAACGTCCCGGTTTCATCCCAGGTGCGCAGCGAGACGCCGTGCGTAAAAAACAGGACGAGGTGCGGCGTGTGGGCGCTCATGCGCCGGTCCTTTCCAGCAGCGGGCGGTAAAGTTCGTCCGCATAGCGGCGCGCGATAACCGGCCACGCATAATGCTCCACGTCTTCGAGCGCGCCCAACTGGCAGCGCTCGCGCAGCGCTTCGTCTTCGATCAGCGCCGCCACCGCCCCGGCCAGCCCCGCTGGATCTTCGACCTCGGCCAGCAGGCCGTTATCGCCGTCCGCGATCAAGTCGGCGGGCATGCCCATGCGCGTGCTGACCAGCGGCACGCCGGTCGCCCAGCTTTCGAGCAGCGCCTGCGGCCCGCCCTCCACGCGTGACGCGATCAGGTACAGGTCCAGCGCGTGATAACACGCCACAATCGCGCGGTAGTCGGGCAGGTGGTGGTGCGCGTAGGGAATGCCCAGCCGCTCCAGCCCGGCCCGGACGTATCCCCGCGCAGGCCCGGTCAGCAGCACGAACAGGTTCGGGACGTACGGCTTCAACTGCGCCAGCGTGTCCAGAAACACGTCCGGCCCCTTGACCTGCTTGGGTTCCATGCCTTCGCCCCAGCCGACGCCGTCCTTCTGGAACGATCCGATGCACACGGCATCGTCCGGCACACCCAGCGCGGCGCGGCTCTCCTCGCGCGCTTCCGGTCCCGGCGGCACGAACAGATCCAGATCCACGCCCAGTGGGATCTGCACCATCTTGTCACCGGGCAGCCCGCCCGCCAGGGCGTGATCGCGCGTCGCGCTGCACGACACCACGATCTTCTCCAGGCGCGGCGCGGCGGCGTGCATCTGCGCGAAGACGGGCGTCATCAGCGGATCGGCGGGGTCGCCGTGGAACCACGTCATGAACAGGTGATTGGACGGGTGCAGGCGGTCGTGCGGGCCGTTGAAATAGGTGTAGCGGTCGTGGAAGTGGATGATCTGGCCCTTGAGATCCCAGGGCGCGGTGGTCAGCACCGACGGCACGCCCTGCGCGTCCAGTTCCGCCGCCAGATAGCGCGCGACCCAATCCAGCACCCAGCTTGCGCCGTCACTGGCGTGGTAGACCGCAGGCCGCGCCGGGCCGCGCCGGAACACGTCGCGCAGCTTCATGGGCGGATCACACGGCGGGCGCGGTACAGCAGCCGCGCCGCCCAGGGCGCGGGCGCGTAGGGGCGCGTTTGAAGGATCGCCTCGCGCCGGGCCACCAGATCTTCGAACAGCGCGGCATATGCGGCAGTAGTGCGCGCGGCGGTGTTCGGATACTCCGGCATGCGCGCCGCCCACATTTCGTAAGTCGCGGCCATCTCGTCCAGCGCCGTCTCGAACGTCTCCGCCGTGAACGGCACGCCGAAGCCCGCGCAGTATTCGGGCATACAGCCGCTTTCACGGTAGAGCAGCGGCAGGCCGCAGCACGCGCCTTCGTTCTGGTGGTTCCCGCCCGGCTCGTTTTGCGAGGCGGTCAGGTACACGTGATTCTCGCGCAGCGCGGCGGCCAGCTCCGGTCCATGCTTGGGCGGCAGGTAGGTCGTGTTGTGAAAGGTGAAGCCGTCCGGCAGGTTGCCGATGTACGTGAAGGCGAAGCGCTCGCGGACGGCGTCCGTGCCGAGCAGCTCATCGAGGCGCTGGTAAATGTCGAAGCCCTTCAGCCAGTTCGCGCCCCAATGATGCGTCACCAGCCGCAGCGGGCCGGTCCGATCCCACGGGTGGTAACCATCCGCGTTGAAGATCGCGCGGTCGGAGCCGTTGAGGATCACGCTGATCGCGCGGCTGCCGATGCCCTGCGCCAGAAACAGATCGCGCAGCCACGATGACACGAACACCGTATGATCGGCGCAGCGGTTGGCCTCGATCAGCCGCGCATTGACGCCGGTCGTGCCTTTGCGCTCGTCGCACTCGTTGATGCGGTGCACCACCAGCGCCCGCCAGTTGACGTGGCGCACGTAGTCGAGAATCTCGGCGTCGCCGTAGCTGGCCGTTTGTGATTGGGGCCGAGGATCGAACAGCAGAATCACGTCCAGATCGGGCGCGGCCAGATCGAAAACCACCTCGTGCCCGCGCGCGCGCAGCACAGCGACCAGCGCGTGACCGAACTGGTTGCCGCCGCCCCACGGGCCGGACTTCAGGTGCATTCCGATGCTGATCTTCATGGCGGCGCTCGCGCTTACAGTCCCAGCCGCCGCCGGACCTTGCCAAGCGTGTGGCGGACATCCCATCCCAGTCCGTCCAACGGCCCCGCCTTCTTGCGCGCGACCAGACGCTCGTTGCCCTCGCCCTGCCGGACGTCCAGCACGATGAACCCGGCCTCGCGCGCCAACCGCGCCAGCTCGCCAGGCGCGAAGTTATAGACGTGCCCGAACCGCAGGCTGATCGCTTCAAGCGGAATCTCGATGTGGATCGCGCCACGCTCGCCCAGGATGGTATAGAACTCGCGCAGCACTTGCGCGGGGTCGTAGGTGTGTTCCAGCACGTGATAGGCGAAGATCGCGTCGAACGAGCCAGCTGTATACGTCTTCGACAGGGTGTGCGCATCGCCCAGCTTCACGTCGAAGCCGTTCTTCTGGCACCACAGCACGTTGAGCTTGACCACGTCCATCCCGGACACGCGCCGGTAACCGCGATCGTTCAGGAAGTAGATCAACTGCCCGTTGCGCGAGCCGATGTCGAGGATGCGCGACTCAGGCGTGAGCGGCACGAAGCGCGTGAAATGATCCAGCCGCCCGGCGTTCATCTCGGCGTGCGTGGTCGTGCCGACTTCGGGGCTGTCGAAGATCCATTCGTCGCTGTCCGGACTGGCAGGCCGGGACGCCCCGCGCGACAGTTGCAGGTCGTAATAAACCTGCATGTCGATGGGCAGCAGGCGCTTGCCGCCGTCCGCCTCCACGAATCGATCGGTCGCGGCGCGCGGCTTCCACACGATCTGCGCCTCGCCGGACTCGCTCTGCTCCCAGTCCACCGCCTCTCGTGAGAGGCGTTCGATCTCGGCGCGGATCTGCGCATCAATGTCGGAATTGGGTGTCGTGCTCATAAGGCGTTCCTTCATTCAGGGTATTCGCTGGCGCAGCAAACGGCGCAGACGGCGCACGGCGCGCCGCGCGGGATGCGCGG
>NZ_DAISHJ010000176.1:0-8015 GCF_036822615.1 Aggregatilinea sp.
CCCGCCCCAGGACGGCGCGCTGAAGCTTCGCGCCTTCCAGCACCGCGCGCGGCATGGTCGCCTGCGAGAGCCGCGCCCCCTGCAAGTTCGCGCCCGCCAGATCCGCGCCGCGCAGCACGCCGTCGGACAGCCAGCCGAGCCGCCGCAGCTCCTCGACGGCGCGTGTCGCCTCGTCGTTCATACGGCTCCCCATCTGCGCCAACAAACTGGCTTTCGTGCGGCTGGTTCCGAGGATCTGGTCGAGCAGCACGAACGTGATCGACGCGCCCGCCAGCTCCGTGCCCAGGTTGAGGAACAGCCCCGCCCAGTCGCCGCTGATGATCACGGCAGGGATCACCGACGCGACCGCCACCCCGATCAGGACCATCAGGATCTGCTGCGACGTGTGATCGAGCATGCGCCACCACTTGCCCGGCGTCAGTTTGCGTCTGCGTGAGTCGCTCATAACCATCCTCTGCGCTGCGTTTTCGTCCACCATACCACGATCATATCGCGCCGGAAAGGCAGCAGACAACGCCCGCAGCGAGACGCGAAATGCACGAGCAGCCATCAATGGTCAGGAATCAATATCTAGCCGGAGCAGAAAAGGAGAAAAGCCGGGCGGAGTTGATCCCCGACAAGGCGTGCTGTGCCTTGCCTGTCTCCCCTCTCCAACCCAGATTGGAGAGGGGCCGGGGGTGAGGTTGCTTTGATCCCCCGCCCCTACACATACACCGCCGCACGCGATCAGATCAGCGTGGCGAACACGACCGCCAGCAGCACGAGGCTGAGGTAAATGTTGGACACTTTGAACACGCTCATCGCGCGCGGGCCGGTATAGTCGCGTATGAGGCGCGCCGACTCGATCAGCAGCCACGCGGTCGAGGGGATTACCGGCACGAGGTAGAGTAGCCCCAGCGCCCCGTCCAGGCCCAACAGCAGGCCGAACGCCCCGGTTGCGATCGCGTGGGCGACCATCCAGAAGATCGACCAGCGCGGCGAGGTCACCACGGGCAGCATCGGCACGCCCGCGCGGGCGTAATCGGCGCGGTAGGCGAGCGACAGCGCCCAGAAGTGAATGGGTGACCACGTGAACAGCAGCAGCGAGAGCACGATCACGCCGGGATCGCTCCACGCGCCGACTGCCGCTCCGCCGCTGAGCACGGCAGCGCTGCCCGCCGCCCCGCCGATGACGACGTTCCACACGCTGCGCGGCTTCAGCCAGATCGTATAGATGCCCACGTAAATGAACGCGCCCAGCCCGAGGAACACGGCCAGCGGCGGATTGCCCGCCAGCAGCGCCAGCAGCAGCGACACGGCGATCATGCCGGAGGCCACGGCAAACACCACGGTCGCGTTATACTGCCCCGTCACCAGGGGGCGGCGGCGCGTGCGTTTCATGCCCGCGTCTTTGAAGCGCTCGACGTACTGGTTGAGCGCCGACGCACCCGCCGCCGACAGCGTGCCCGTCACGGCCAGCAGCGCCAGCTCGCCCAGCGACGGCGCACCGCCGCTGCCTAACATCGCCCCACCCAGCGCCGCAAACAGCAGCAGCATCACGACACGCAGCTTGAACAGCACGGCCAGCGATGCAAGCACACCACTGTGATCGCGGTCGCGCTCACGCGCAGCGGCCACGGCGGGCGGGGTTTGAACAACATGCGTCATAGTGACCTCTCACAGAGTATCGATGCTTGCAGGACTGGGTCGTATCGCGCCGCGCGGAGGCCCATCGACAAAACGAGGCATCACGCGGCGGTCAAAAAAACGCGGCGGGCCGGTCACAAAACCCTGTCCGGCGGCGATGAAGGCGGTGACGTTCCGGGCGCGCACTACTTGAAACCGATTATAACGGCAATGACGTGCGATTGTGCCAGATTTTACACAATTAGCATATTGTTATTCAATAAAATTTCATCAGAAACGCGGGGGCCAAATGTCAGCCATACCCGCACCGGCGTCGCTATAATCCACTATGTACGGAATCGGTGTTCCACACACGCACGCACATCACCTAGACCCGCGAAGAAGAGGATTAAAATGCCCTCGGCAGTGTTCGAAATCGGGATCCTGGCGATCCTGATCCTGTTCAACGGCCTGTTCGCCCTTTCGGAAATGTCGATCGTGTCGGCGCGCAAGGCGCGGCTCCAGCAGTGGGCCAACGAAGGCAGCAGCCAGGCCGGTGTCGCGCTTGAGCTGGCCGAAGACCCGAACGCGTTTCTGTCCACGATCCAGGTCGGCATCACGCTGATCGGCACGCTGTCCGGCGCGGTCGGCGGGCAGACGCTCAGCCGCACGCTGTCCCGGCAGATCGAGGAGATCGAGCCGCTGGCCCCCTACAGTGGCGCGCTCGGCTTCGGGATCGTCGTGGCGCTGATCACCTACGCGTCGTTGGTCATCGGGGAGCTGGTCCCCAAGCGGCTCGCGCTGCAAAACCCGGAACGCGCCGCGACCCTCGTCGCGCGACCGATGCGGTCGCTGTCGCGCATCGCGTTCCCACTGGTGCGGCTGCTGTCGGCCTCCAACAACGCCGTGCTGCGCGTGCTGGGCGTGAAGCCGTCGCGGAACGCGCCGATCACCGAAGACGAGATCCGGCTGCTCGTCGCGCAAGGGGCCGAGGCGGGCGTGTTCGAGGCGGCGGAACAGGATATGGTCGAGAGCGTATTCCAGCTCGACGATCGCCCTGTGCGCAGCTTGATGACGCCGCACACGGAAATCGTGTGGCTGGACGTCACCGATTCGCCCGAAGAGACGCAGCGCAAAATCGCGGAATGCCCGCATTCGACATTTCCCGTATGCGAGGGCGGGCTGGATCACGTCTTGGGCGTGGTGCGCGCCAAGGCGCTGCTGAACCAGGCGCTGTCCGGCGCGGCCCTCGATCTGCACGCACTGGTGCGCCCCGCGCCGTTCGTGCCCGAAAACGCCGCTGCCAACGACGCACTCGACCTGTTCCGGCGGGCCGGGGAATCGCTGGCGCTGGTCATCGACGAGCACGGCAGCATTCAGGGCTACGTGACGGAGCACGACCTGCTGGAAGCGATCGTCGGCGTGCTGCCCTCCGCCGAGTTCGGAGGCGAACCGGAAATCACGCAGCGCGAGGACGGATCGTGGCTGGTCGATGGGCTGGCGCAGATCGAGACGGTCAAGGAACTGATCGGGGCGTATGCCTTGCCCGACGAAAACCGCTCCGCATACCAGACGCTCGGCGGCTTCGTGATGGACCAGATCGACGCGATCCCGTCCGCCGGGCAGCACTTTAGCTGGAACGGCTTCCGGTTCGAGGTGATGGACATGGACGGGCTGCGCGTGGACAAGGTGCTGATCGCGCGCGAGGCGGATGCAGAGGCGGCAGACGGCGCGGCACAAGAGCCGGAGTAGTCTGCCATCCTCAGCTTTTCCCATCTCGCCATGAGATAACAAATGAGCGACCCAAAGGGCCGCCCATCGTTTGCCGGACGCTCCGCGGGGTGGGGGAAAGCGGTCCGGTTTGAGGAGACAACGGCTGTGTGTTGTCCTGACATAGTATACCGAACATATGTTCGTTTTGTCAAGCACAAATCACGCTCTTACTTCACTACCCCACCCAGATCGGACACGTCGAACACGGCGACCGCATACGATCCGGCGGCGGCAAGCTGCGTCCCGTCGGGGCTGAACGCCAGCGCCTTGGCGTACCAGTTGAGTTCCCACACCTGCTGCCCGGTAACCGTGTCCCAGATCGCCGTGCGCTGGTAGTAAGACCCCGCCGCGAGATAGCGCCCGTCCGGGCTGAAGGCAAGCTGCCACACGGGCCATGACCACGCATCGGTCGGTTCCAGCAGGCGCACATCGCCGGTTTCCACGTCCCACAGCGCCAGCGGTCCGCCGTTGCCGAGCGCCACGGTACGCCCGTCCGGCGACCACGTCACGGCGCTGTCATCCCGGTCGGGCAGCGTATGCAGCAGCGCCCCGGAAGCATCGAGGATCTCGAACCCACGTCCCGACTTTTGGACCAGAACGTAATCACCGTTCGGGCTGGGCACAGCATAACGAGCATCAAGCTGCATGGCATCAATGCCTGCGGCGTCGAACAGCGACAGATTACCGGCCACATCGCCATTCCGGACATCGACCCGTGCGGCGGTAGGTCCGGTGCTCGGCCACATCATGAACTGATCGGCGGAAAGCCAGATCATGTTACAAGCGAGAGAACTCGTACAGACATTCGTTGGCACCGTCATGTCCTGGCGCGGCTCCGGCTGGGACAGATCCCAAAACACGAGGCTGCCCGCGGCGGCGCCATCGCGGTGATGATAGCCATTGCTGACGACCCCGCTGCCGTCGGGATACCACAGCACGCCGTTGGCAGTATCGCCCGGTTGAGTCGCGGGCACCAGCGTAAACAGCGGCGCGGGGATCACGGGCGCAGCGCTGCCGGGCGCAAGATGCGGCAGCACGTGGTCGGGCAGCCAGTCGATCGCAGTCGCGGAAAACGAGGTCCGGCCCAGCTCGCGGCGGGCACTTCCGTCCGCTTTGAGCACTACGTGACCGGGCGGACTGCCACCGCCCCCTGAAAAAGTCATATCTTCCGAGGTGATCAGCCACATCCCGGTCCGATCCCAGCTCGCGCCGTAGATGGCACCGCCCGCGCCGCCGCTGTAGGGAATCGTCGTGATGATCTGCCCGGTGTCGAGGTCATAGATCGCCGGAATGGAGGCCGACCTTCCCTCGCCGTAAGCCAGCTTGCGCGCGTCGGGCGAGGGCTGCGCGGTCCGCAGCCCGTAGGTTTCGACGGGCAAAACGGTCTGTCCGCCGGTTTCCACGTCGAGCATGAGCGCGGGTTCGTGCACCTGCCAACCGGGATAAACCAGCACGGATTGGCTTTCCCCCGCCCACTTGACGCTAAACTCCCCCTCGCGCTGGAGTAGTGTCTGCACCTGCCCGGTTGCTCCGTCCAACATGCGCAGAAAGTAAGGCGCAGCCTCGTCGTCCGCATGGGTGATGAAAACAGCCGCATCCGCCGAAGAAGACCATCGCGGCGCGCCCGTAAACCCGTCAGACGACCAACTGATGTCCGGTCCGATATCGAGCAGTGAACGGTCCACCATGGAGAGCAGCCAGGTATCACGGTCAAGCATACTGCTGAATAGCAGTGTGTCGCCGCGCGCATTCCAGTACTGCCTCCAGCCAGGCGACGATATGTCTTCAGGCGGCGCGAAGGTAAACGACTCGCCCGTCACCGCGTTTTCGGCCACCCACTGCGACCCGCCCAGCACGTCATGCACGAACCAGCCCGCCGACGACATCCCTGTGGCAAAAGTGCCTACGTCATGCTCCGTGATCCTCCCATCACGCGCGATCAGGCGCATGTACGACCGCCTGTTTTTTAAGACAATATCCACCCACTCCGGATGGTACACGTAGGCCGCGCTGCCATCCGGCAGCCAGCCCGCCCCCTCAAAGGGTTCCAGGGAGGGCGCTTCGCCCAGCCGCTGCCCCGACTCGACGTCATACAGGAAGGTCCGCCCGTGCATCTCCTGGTCGAACGTGCCCACCAGCAGCACGTCGTCCACAGGCGACCAGACGAGGCGGCTAAAATCGTAGGCATCCGCGAAGAGGCGCGTGCCCTGCGTGCCATCGGCGCGGACCAGCCACACCATGGAGGGCACATGGCCCGGCCCGGCCCACTCGCTGCTGGCCCACGCGAACCACTCTCCCGAGGGCGACCAGCCGCCCCAGTGCGTCATGATGTGCTCCTCCGGCATGAGGCCCGCGCCCAACACGCGGCTGTCGGAGCCGTCCGCGCGCTCGACAACGTAGGCGTGCAGCATGTCGGAGAAGTAGTAAAGATACGGCGCGGGGTCGTCCGTCTGCGCGGCGGCGTACCCGCCGCCCAGCAGTCCGGCAGCGCCGAGACAAACCGCCAGCGAACATATAAAAAGGGGGCGAAGCCCCGCCCCCTTACACCTCATAATCCACCACCGGCATCGCCGCGCAGATCTCCGCGGCGCGCTGCTTGACCGGAATGTGCTTCGGATGGTCGGCGTACGCCGCCAGCGCGGCGCGGTCGTCCAGGTCCACGATCAGCGCCACGTCGTGCGCGCGCGCCGCCTCCGCAAAGTTCAGGCCCACCTGGAGCCGCCGGACCTCCGGCACTTCCGTTTGCAGCGCCCGCAGGCTGTGGACGAACGCCTCGCGCGCCGCAGCATCCGTCTCATCCTTGAACTTGAACAGAACCACGTGCCGAACCATATTCTTTTCCTTCTCCCAAATCCCCGCTCGTGGTCCCGGCGGGCGGCAGCAGGTAGAGCACGAACTCCTTCGCTTCCGGTACGTCGGGATTGGACGTGTATTGTAGAGACTGTGGCCCAAAAGCTGCAAGCAGCCGCCCGAACGTCGTGATGTCGTTGCGCCCGGCGAAAATCGCCACTTCCCGGTCGCGCGGGATCGCGGCCAGCGCCTCCGGCGTGAGGTCCTCAGGAGCGATCACCTGCACCACCAGATCGTCCGCCAGATAGCTCAAAAAGTTCTGCGCGTCGCTCTGCGCCAGGATCTTCTCCCCGATGAGGTAGACCGGCGTGCCGGGCGGCAGTGCCGCCGCGCGCAGCAGCGCGTCGTCCGCATCCAGGTCGAGATAGTCTCGCGCCTCGATGTTGAAGGTGCGCAAAAACGGGCCAAAGTAAAACAACCCCTGCCAGACCATGATCACGACTGCCAGTTCCAGCGCGAGCGCGCGCTGCATGCGCGGCGACCAGCGCGGCGGACCCAGCAGCGGCAGCGTGTGGCACAATCCGAGCGCCATCAGCAGCGCCAGCGCGGGGAACACCACGTTATACCGCGCAGAGACGGCGCTTTCGACCAGCAGCGCGTTGCCCACCGAGGCGGCCAGCACCCACAGCAGCGGCAGCACGTCCGGTCTGCGCCACGACCACAGCGCGATCGCGCCGCCCAGCAGCAGCAGCGGCACGAACCATTCCAGCACCAGCGGGTGTTTGCCGCCGTAGTACAGGAAGTAAAAAACGGTCGTGTTCTCCGGCGAGTTCACGTAGAGCATCAGCGACTGGCGGAAATGCGCCAGCCGCGTGGTCAGCGAGTCCTGCTCGCGGTCGCGCTGCCAGTAATCCGTGCTCATCTCGGTTTTTTCGAGGCGGCTGAAGAAGGGGAAATCCAGCCCGGCGAGCGTGTAATAAATGGGCATGGCGACCAGCAGAAACGCCAGCAGCGCGATCAGCGCGCCGCGCAGCGCGGGCCGGGGCCGCCAGACGAGCCACCCGCCCGCCAGCCATCCGAGCGCCAGCAGCGGGAACAGCAGCCGCCCGGCCTCGTAAAAGTACTGCGTGAGGCCGAGCATCACGCCGCCGGCTGCCCAATCGAGGCGCGAGCCGCCGCGCAGTCCGCGCGCCAGAAACGCCAGCGCCAGCGTCCCGAAGACCGGATCCGCCACGATATTCATGCCCAGGCGCGAAAACTGCAGATGCGGCGGGAACGTCGCCAGGATCAGGATCGAGACGAGCGCCGTGCGGCGGTCGAACAGGGTCCGCGCCAGCAGGTACAGCGCCGGGATCGCCAACGCGCCGAAGATCGCGCTCACCGCGCGCAGCCCGGTCAGCGTGCGGCCCAGCGCCTCGACCGCGCCCGCCTGCCAGTACGAGTAGAGATAGGGCGACGAGGCGGCGGTCGGCATGGGATTGAGCAGTTTCACGTCCGGCGCGAGGCGGTTCCAGAAGACGCGGATGCCCACCGTAAAATGATTTTCGTCCACCAGCACGCGCACCAGATCACCCAGGCCCCACAGCCGCAGGATCAGCGCGACCAACGCGATCGCGCCCACCAGCGCGACCTCGCGCCAGGGCACGTCGATCCGGTGCGGGCGCGGCGCGCCCCCCAGTCCCCACGCCACCAGCGCGCAGCCTGCCGCCAGCAGCGCGAACTGGAGATGGTGCGAGATGCCTTGCAGCGCCTCGACGTGTAACACGTCCCCGTTGGCTTCGGCCAGCGCCAGCAGCGCGAGCGCCCCCGCGCCGGTCGCGATCCAGCCGCGCCGACCGCCCAGACCG
>NZ_DAISHJ010000177.1:0-7978 GCF_036822615.1 Aggregatilinea sp.
GCCGCGCCGCCGGCCCATCCCAGCGCCGCGCCCACCACCAGCGCCACCAGCGCCACGCCCGCGATCAGCGGCAGCGCCAGCCGCAGCGACGGCATCCGCATGCTGACCTGGACGTCCGGCGGCGTCAGCGTCACCGGGGCGCACCACGGGCTGGCGGTATGCAGCTCGTTAGGCGACCGCAGCGCGCGCACGCGGTAGGTAGTCGGCTCGTTCGTCGCTACGGCGCTGTACGGCTCGTTGGTCAGCAGCGATTCCCAGTCGCTTTCGGGGTGCGCGCTGGACCGGAACCGGACTTCGTATTCCCGCGCGCCGGGCACGGGATCCCAGCTAATGCGCGTCTGCGTCACCTCGCGGAAAACGGGGATCGCCAGGATCGACGGTGCGCGCTCGGCCCGGCTCCACGCCGACGGCTGCTGCGGCGCATAGCGCGTATTCAACGCCCGCACGCGGTAATAGTGACCGGGCGGCGTGCTGGCGGGCAAATACAGTTCCGGCGCGTCGCCGCGATACAGGATGTAGCTCGATTCCGCCTCGAAGACCAATTGCGCGGAGGCCTGGACCTCGTACGCGTCGGCCTGGGGGATCACGCTCCACGTCAGCGTATACCCGCCGTCCGGCGACCACGCGATCGGCTGCATCATCGGGGGCGAAATCGACACGGGCAGCACGGTAATGGGTGCGCTGGGCGTCCCGGTGACGCCCGCGTTGAGCGGCGTCACGCGGTAGTACTTGATCGTGCCCACCGCGGGCGAGAATCCGTACTGCACCTGCCGCCCGTCCATGAGTTCGGCCAGCAGCTCAGGCGCTTCGAAGGTCGGCTCGTCGGCCTGCTCGATGCGGTAGCCGGTCGCAATCACCGAGGGCCGCCACAGCAGCAGGCACACGTCCGGCGAAGGCCAATAATACGTCAGGCTGATCCCCGGCGGTTCGGTCGTGCCGGGATGCAGATTCAGGTCGAAGATGAGCAGATCGCCCGCCGCTTCTGCCGCCCAGTCATCCAGGGCCTGTTCAAGCTCGACCTCGGCCATATCGACCAGATCGTTGCCCAACGGCGCAGCGCCCGGGCTGAACAGCGCCAGCCGTTCGACCCCGCGCAGCTCGCCCCGGTAGGCGTGCAGAGCCGTGCCGTGCGGCTGAAGCCCTTCCCGCGCCGACCACCCTTCGCCCGGCGTCAGATCGTCGTCGAGCGGCAGCAGCAGGTGCGCCCGGTCATACAGATGCACCCCGGCCATGCCCAGCCACGCCAGCTTGATCCGGCTGCGGCGGCCTCCACGCTCCACGCGCCCGCACAGAAAAGCGGTCAGGCCAGATGGCGCCTCCGCCCAGGCATCCGGGTCGTTCAGCAGATCGCGGATGCTCTGCGGCCACGCGTCATCGTGCATGTCGCGGGTCCAGATCGCCTCCGCCAGCCGCGCCACGAGCGCGTCGGCGGCGGGGCCTTCCGCCAGGACGAAGGCAAGCCGGTCGTTATCTTCATAGAGATCGAAAGCCGCAGGCGCGGCGTCATCCGCACCGGCACGGCGATAGGCGGCGCGCCAGCGCCCATGTGGGCCGCGTCCTTGTTGAAGTGGTGTTGAGCTAGAGCCAAGATGCAGTCGCTGGTTGCGAGTCATCGGGTGATTACCCTACGGGAGTCGAGCAGATCCAGGGCCGGGCACCTCTGGCAAGTGTCGTCGTGTGGCGCAGGTGTGCCCGGAACGCAGCACCGCCGCGCCCCCCTTGCGCCGTTCGAGGTCCACCGACCTGTATTAGTGTATGCACCCGGCGTGAAAACGGCAAATGCCCCGCCGAACCGCAGCCCCAGGGGTTGAACGCCGCGATCTTCGTAGGGGCGGGGCTTGCTCCGCCCGGCTTTTGTTCGCCCGGCATATCTTCCCCATCCCTCCGCTCGCGTGGGGATGGAGACTGAAACGCCATAACACACCCTGATCCCGGCTTGTCTCCCCTCTCCAACTTGATTGGAGAGGGGCCGGGGGTGAGGTCTGCCTTTGCTTTTGCTCTTACTGCCCGCCCTGCCCCTACGAACGCCGCACCGTCACGTCAGGATGTAATACGGGCTGAGGCGCGAGCCGACTTTGCGCAGCCGCCCGCAGTCCACCAACCGCGTGAGGTCCTGGTGCAGCACGGCGGGCCGGAAGTCGCGGTAGATTGTCTGAAGCTCGCGCAGGGTGATGCTGCCGTTCTGCGCGGCGAAGTCCAGCGCGCGCTGCTGGCGGGGGTTCAGGTCGTGAGCATCCCCGTTTGCGCCGGGCGTCCCCTGGCCGTTCCCGTGCGCGGCGGGAGCTTTCATCAGCCGCACCGTGACCGCGTATTCGCCCGCCTCGAAGCGAGGACGGGGCAGCGTGTGAGCGTCGCACAGCGCGTTCATGCGTCCCACACCGGATCCGCTCGCCTCGGCATAACCCCACTGGTACAGGCCCCACGTCAGGCGCGGATTTCGGCAGTAATGCCCGTCGTCCATCGATCGCGTGGTGAGGAAACCGGGCAGCCCGCCGGGGCTGGTGACTTCCAGCCGGTCCGTGAACAGGCTGACCACGATGCGATCGCCGCGCAGCCGGTAGTCGCGGTGGCTCACGGCGTTGATCAGCGCTTCGCGCACCGCGCCGGACGGCAGATCCTCCGCGGGCGCATCCCCGGCAGGCTGGCGCATCTGCTCGCGGATCGCGTCCGACAGCGCCTCGACCAGCGCCACCAGCGGGCCGTCGAAGTGCCGCTCGACCGCGGGCCGCCCGCCATATTCACCCGACGCCGCGCCCAGGTAGCGGCGGAACACCGCCCCGCCGTCTGGCAGCCAGCGCGATGGTTCGCGCCCGAACAGCAGAATACCCGCCACCGTCACGCCGTAATCGGGCGTGATCGCCCCGGCGCGAATCAGCAGATCCGGCGCGTTGCCACGCACCCGTCCGCCCAACCGCTGCGCGCGGCGCAGCAGGTAATCGGCCAGCAGCTCAGGATCGAGATCGGCGGGCGTCGCGCCGGGCACGACTTCCGCTTCAAAATCGCCCAGCTCCCGCGCCGAAACGAGGTGGCGGATCTCCGCGCCGTCCAGCAGGCGGTTCTCGTGGCAGGTCCGCACGTAGACGCGGCCATCCTGCACGGCGTGCACCTGTGGGCTGCGCGCCACGCGAACGACCAGCGCGGGGCCACCGGACGTATCGATTGAGGCGAGGCCTGTCTCGATGCCGGGGATGCAGTGCTCGGCCAGCGCGTCCAGGGCGTGTTCGACCGCGTCCTGTGCGACGGGGCCGCAGTACGCGCCGTCGCCGTCAAGCCCGATCACAACTGCGCCGCCGTCGGTGTTGGCAAACGCGACGGCGGTTTCGGCAAGCTCTGTGAGGTCCGGCGCTGGCAGACACGCCACGCGCGAACCCGGTTGAATAGGATATGGGATGGGATAGTCAAACATGGACTCAGTGTATGATAGACTGAGCCCTTTGACCAGGGCCATGATGTACGAAAATTCTAACAGTCAGCCGCCGTTTTGAGGCGGCGCGAGGGAAGAAAATTCCGGTCGAACCGGGGCAAATCGCCCAACCATTTCCCTACGGTGCGACGCGGATCACGTAGCTGAGCGACTCGCCGCGATACCGTCCGGTGATCTCCCAGCAGCCCGGTGTGGGGATGTCCACGCCCACCAGCATAAACGAGCCGTAATCGGGGTGATAGCCGTTGGTTGCCGCGCCCGCAGCAAACGATGCATCCGCGTCGAGGCGGCGTCCCGTGACCGCCAGATCGGGTCGCTGTTCGTCCTGAAAGTTGTACCCCTCCCGCCACCAGACGAGCTTTTGCGTATAGCCGCTGGCCGTCTGCGGCAGATCGATCCAGGTCGCGTCGAGCGGCAGCATGGTCCACAGCGCATCCGTGCCATGCCAGAACATGCCCTCCGGCAGCATGCGCACCACGCCGTCCGCTGGCATATACGGCGGATCGCCAGGCTGCGTGACCGGGCACGCCGCGACCCGCCCCGCCGTGTCCAACACCGTCTGCGCGGCAGGCATCCGCAGCGCCAGCGTCACGAGCGCGATCAACAGGGCATAAATCCAGCGCGGCATGGGGAACCTCCTTGTGCTGCATTTACGACGGTACACCGCCCGCCGCGATCGGGTTCCGCGAAATGGAAGCAAAACGGAAACAAAAAGGGCGGGTTTTTCAACCCGCCCCTACGGCGTCTATTGTTTTTGGAACCGTTTTTGTAGGGGCAGGTTTGTAACCTGTCCGCTTCTTCTAACGAGTTCGCCCTAATACCGCCCGTCGCTGCCCGGATCGATCTCGTCGCCGTCGAAGTCCCCGTACGTAATGTCCTCGTCGCTCAGCAGCGGCCCTTCGTCGGTCAGATCCTCGTCGCCCAGGTCTTCCTCGTCGAGCAGCTCATCCTCTTCGTCGAGCAGCGCGTCATCCAACTCGTCGACGTCCACGTCGTCCAGCTCGTCAAGCACGTCGTCGCCCATCACGACCATCGTCTCGCTCTCGTGCCCGTCTTCAGGCTTGACCATCTCCCCGGTGTGCTCCTCCGGCAGACTGGTGACGATGGCGATGCTCACCAGCGCGTCGTCCTCGGCCAGATGCATGAGTTGCACGCCGCTCGTGGCGCGGCTGTAAATGTTGATGGTCGACACCTCGGTGCGCAGCGCGATGCCGCCCGCCGTGATCAGCGTCAGGCCGTCGTCCGGCGACACGACGCGCGCGTCGATGATTGGCCCGGTCTTTTCGAGATTCGTGGACAGCGTGCGGATGCCGTACCCGTAGCGGTGCTGGAGCGTGTATTCGCTCAGGCTCGTGCGCTTGCCGTAGCCCTTTTCGGTGACGACCAGCAGCGTGTGCTCGTCGTCGTCAATCACGTCCATCGCCGCCATTTCGTCCTCGTCGCGGAAGCGGATCGCGCTCACGCCGCCCGCGTTGCGGCCCATCACGCGCACGTCATTTTCGTTGAAGCGGATGCTCTGGCCGCCGCGTGTCACGAGGATCAGGTCCTGGTCGCCGGTGGTGTGCTTCACCCAGCCCAGGTAATCGCCCTCGTCGAGCGACATGGCGATCAGGCCGTTGCTGCGCACCTGCGAGAACGCCTTGACTGGCACGCGCTTGATGCGGCCCTTGTGCGTGCACAGCACGAAATAGCCCTGCGTCTTATCGAAGGTCGGCACGCTGGCGATGGCCGTGATGTATTCTTCCGGCTGCAGCGCCAGGAACGCGTTGATCAGCGTGCCCTTGGCCTCGCGTCGCGCCTCGGGGATCATGTACGCGCGCTGCGCGTAGACCTTGCCCTGGTCGGTGAAGAACAAAATGTGATCGAGCGACCCGGCGGAATAAAGGTGCTCCACCGCGTCTTCGTCGCGGGTGGTCATGCCGGTCACGCCCTTGCCGCCGCGCCGCTGCGAGCGGTACGCGATGGCGGGCACCCGCTTGATGTAGCCGCGCTCGGTCAGGCTGATCAGCACTTCCTCGTCGCGCACGAGGTCGCTTTCCTCGAAGCTGGTCATCATGTCGAGCGCCAGCTCGGTGCGGCGATCGTCGCCGTACTTGTCGGCCAGCCCTTGCAGGTCGTCGCGGATCAGCGCCAGGATCTTGCGCGGCGAGCGCAGCAGGTCTTCCAGGTACTCGATGTACTCGCGGATCTGGCGGTACTCGTCTTCGATCTTCTGGCGTTCCAGCGCGGCCAGACGGCGCAGCTGCATGTCGAGGATCGCGTTGGCCTGCGGCTCGGACAGGTTGAAGCGCCCGATAAGCTCCGCGCGGGCGGCGTCGGTGTCGTCCGCGCCCCGGATCGTCTTGATGATGTCGTCGATGTCCGCCAGCGCCAGCAGCAGCCCTTCGAGGATGTGCGCGCGGGCGCGGGCCTTGCCCAGTTCGTACTCACTGCGGCGGCGGATCACGTTGCGGCGGTGGTCGATGTACAGGAACAGCGCGCGCCGCAGGCTGAGCGTGCGCGGCTCGCCGTTCACCAGCGCCAGCATCTGCACGCCGAAGGTCGTTTGAAGCTGCGTATACTTCAGCAGGCGGTTGAGCACCGTGCGCGGCTGGGCGCTGCGCTTCAGCTCGACCGCGATCGCCATGCCGCGCCGGTCGGATTCGTCGCGCAGATTTGCGATCGTTTCCAGGCGGCCATCGCGCACCAGTTCCGCGATGCGCTCCAGAATGGACGACTTGTTGACCTGATAGGGGATCTCGGTGACGACGATGCGGAAGCGCCCGCTCTCCATCTCCTCGATGTGCGACTTGGCACGCATGACGATGCGCCCCTTGCCTGTCGCGTAGGCTTCCTTCAGTTCCGCCCCGCCCACGATCATCGCACCCGTCGGGAAGTCCGGCCCCTTGACGAATTCCATCAGGTCGTCCACCGTGATATCGGCCACGGCCTCGTCGGGATCGCCCTCGTACGCGATCATGCGGTCGATCATGAAGGTGATCGCCGCCGTCAGTTCTCTCAGGTTATGCGGTGGGATATTGGTCGCCATGCCGACCGCGATACCGCTCGTGCCGTTCAGCAGCAGGTTCGGCAGTTTGGCGGGCAGCACCAGCGGTTCTTGCAGGCTGCCGTCGAAGTTGTCGATGAAATCGACCGTGTTGCGGTCGATGTCCTCGATCATTTCTTCCGCGATGCGCGAGAGGCGCGCCTCGGTATAACGCATGGCCGCCGGGCTGTCGCCGTCGATGCTGCCGAAGTTCCCCTGTCCGTCCACCAGCATGTAGCGCAGCGAGAAATCCTGCGCCATACGGGCCATCGCGTCGTACACGGCGCCGTCGCCGTGAGGGTGGTACTTACCGAGCACTTCACCGACGATACGCGCCGACTTCTTATACGACGAGTTCGCGCGGATGCCCATGTCGTGCATCGCGTACAGGATGCGACGGTGCACCGGCTTCATCCCATCGCGCGCATCGGGCAGCGCGCGGGCGACGATCACGCTCATCGCGTAGTCGAGGTACGAATCGCGCATCTCGTCGTCGATATTTACCTGTCGAATCGTGCCGATATCCATAACGTTTCCTATCATGCTCTTGCTGGCAGGGTGCAGGGAGCGTCTCGCTAGAAATCAGGCGGGCGACCTGGAAGATCACACGAGTCGCCCGTGAAGTGTCATGCTGTAACGGAGTGCCCCACCTCGTCAATCACCGTGAGTTAGGCGGGGAAATTGCCCCGCAATTGTTTAGACAGATTATACCCTGGCAGGAGGGGTTACGCGAATTTTGCGCTGATTTAACACTCCGTAGTCAGCCACAGATTAAGAGTACCACAACGATAGACTGTGACGCGCGGGCGCGCCACGCTACAATCGTCGCGCAGGAGGCATGACAAGCATGGAACAGGAGCGAACGCGCACGGAGCAGATCCCCGCGTGGCTGTGGCGGCTGGTGCTGGGCGGTACGCTAGCCGTGGCGCTGGTCGTCGCGGGCGGCGCGCTGGCGATCGGCCTGGGCGCTGCCGATCCGCCGATTCATGGCGCGGCGCTGTGGCAAGACGGCGCGCTGTCCTGGGCGCAGGGGCCGGATCTGGACCTGGATCCCCTGCGCGAAATCTGGGCCGCCGCTCTGGACGACGCCGCGCTGCCGGATGGCTCCTTTACGCTGGCTGTGCGCGCGGAAATCGCAGCCACCAGCGACCCCGGCACGGCGTGGGGCGTGTGGATCGCGCAGGTGGACGGGACGCGGGTCGTCTGGGCGCTCAGCGGCGACCTGTACCTGACCACACGCATCTGTCCCGGCGCTGAAGCCCCCGCCGCGCTGGAAAACTGCCCGGCGGCCCAACCGGACTGGCGCTGGATGCCGTACAACCGTGTGCGCGCGCCCGGCGCGGTCAACGAGATCGCGCTGCACCGCGACGCAGCGGGCGCGATCCGGCTGTGGCTGAACGGCGAGCGCCTGGGGATCATGGACGTACAGCCGGGCGGGTCGTGGGGCGTCTGGGCGCGCGGCGGGCGCAGCGGCACCGCGGCGATCCGCTGGCTCCGCGCGTCGATCCTCGCCGCAAACTGAGTCAACG
>NZ_DAISHJ010000178.1:0-7530 GCF_036822615.1 Aggregatilinea sp.
AGCGGCTAACCGTACTGCGTCGGGGCGCAGGCGGGGTGCTCGCGGATATCGACCACGTCCACGTCCATCGCGTCGAGCGCCTGTTCGAGCTGGTGGTAATCGGCCCCGTATTCCTTGATGGTGATGTAAACCTGCTCGTCAAAGCGGTTCTGCCACGTGACGACGCTGATGATGTTGCCGCCCATATCGGCCACGATCTTCGCCACTTTCGCCAGGCTGCCCGGTTGGTCCGCGACGAGCAGCGTGAAGCGCGCACCTTCGCGCCCGCTGCCCAACAGCCCCACGAAGGTCTGGTAAATATCGGTGTCGGTGATGATCCCGATGATTGCGTCTTTATCGACCACCGGCAGGCAGCCCACGTTTTCTTCGATCATCATGCGCGCCGCTTCTTCGAGCGGGCAGTCCGGCACGACGGTGTGCACCGGGTGGCGCATGATTTCCTTGAGCTGCAAACGCGACAGCAGGCTGTGAATCTCATAGATGCTGAGCGTGGTGGCGGGCGTTGGCTGTGCGTGGAACAGATCTTCCTCGACGACGATGCCGACCAGCCGTCCACTCTTATCGACAATCGGCAGGTGAGTGATTTGATTCTCGCGCATCAGCTCGACGGCCTGTTTGTGCGTCGTCTCCGGCAGCGCGGTGATAGGATTCACGGACATACGGTCTTTGACTAACATGCGGTTCTATCTCCACGGGATCAGTGAGTGAAAATAAACTTTAAGTTCCTACTCATTAAGTATACGCGATCTGGCTTTTTGCGGCGCACTCCAATACGGGCCGCCGACCCGCCAAACGCACGCAGGGCCGGAACGTTCCCGGCCCTGCGGCTTCCCTCGTTGGCGCGCGTCTCGACCGTCAGCGCGGCGCGACCTCGTAGCGCAGCCAGACGTGCCCGTCCGGCTGGGCCTCCGCCGAGATCAGGTTGAGGCGGGTGGGGATGTCGTCCGGCCCCAGCTCGGTCGAATCGAACAGGCTGGACGTCGCGCGGCCCCCGATCAGGCCGGGGAAGAAGTCGATGTTCACCTCGTCGATCAGCCCGGCGCGCAGCAGCGCCCCGTTCAGCGTGCCGCCCGCCGTTGACATCACCGTCGTGACGCCGAGCAGCGTGTTGAGCTTATCCAGCGCGCAGGCCAGATCGACCCGATCCTCGCCCACGACGAGGTACGGGATTGTCTCGCGGCGCAGGTAGGCGAGGTAGGAAGGCGGCGTCTGGCGCGAGACGAGCAGCAGCGCATACCAGACCGTCCCGTCTTCGCCGGGCATCTCTTTGTACATCCAGCGGATACGTCCCCGGCTGTCCACCACCGTAAACCAGCGCCGCCCCGGCTGGTTCACGATCTCGGCGGGCAGGAAGTCGTCGTAGAGCGCGGCGAGATCGCCGTCGGCGGGCGGCAGCGGGTCGGGCGTCATACTCTCCAACATGAACGATCCGCTGCCCTCAAGCTGTGCCTGGGGCTGGTAAGTCTGTTTCAGCGTGTTAAGGAACACTTCGCTTGCGCCCGCGACCGCCACCCAGCGATCCATCGCGGCCATCAGCAGGGTATCGGGGGAAAGGGTTAACCGGCCATCGACTGATGCCGCCTGCACGACCACCACTTTTGGTTTTGTCACGTTCGTTCCTCCGCGTTAGAGCACCTGTACATCTTCGATCATACACCCCTGGTGTTCTAATGGAGAGTTTTCCCTCAAATGGGTTTGAAATCGAGAGCGGCGGAACGGTCGGGGCGCGAGGAGCGAAACGGACGGTTGTTTGCATGTTTGCGCGTGTGGCGCTATTGTAAGGGCATATCGTCTTCCTATGTGGCGCTTATGCCCCGGATGGCAAAGCGTCGCGGTGAAACTCCGCGATGGCGAAGCAGGTGCAAGTCCTGCGCTGACCCGCAACGGTAACAGGGTGAACAACGCGCCCTCAAGCCCGGTCGCCCGCCACAGAGGAATCCGAGTTTCGACCTTCGCGGTGAGGGGTTGGAGCTACTCCGGAGCTGTCGCTCCACCGGTTCCCCGGTACAGGCGTTCCAACCCGGTCCACATGGCCGGGTTTTTCGATCCCTCCCAGGCGAAGCACCCTGACTCTGTTTGGCCGTGTGAAACGAGATCGACCGTGGCTTCTTCCCTCAACGCTGCCGAACGTCCACGCGCAGCCTTTTTATTGGCGGGGATGGGCATTTTGCCCCGCCTGCTCCTGATTTGCGGCGCGCTGCTGCTCCTGCTGCTGGCGGCGATGGTGTACGCCGCGTCGGTCGGCTCGACCTCGATCCCTTACCGTGACGTTGCGGAGTCCCTGCTGCAATACGTCGGGCTGCATCACAGCCTTGACGCAGGCTCGGCCACGTATCGCATCGTGACCGTCGTGCGCCTGCCGGGGCTGATGGTAGCGGCGCTGGTCGGCGCGGCGCTGGCCTGCGCGGGCGCGGTGATGCAGGGCCTGTTCCGCAATCCGCTGGCGGACCCCGGCATCATCGGGATCAGCGCGGGCGCGTCGTTCAGCGTGGTGCTGGTCATGACGCAGGCCGCCGCCGGAGATCTGTGGCTTCTGACGAGCGGCCCCCTATCGAACGCGCTGTGGCGCGTGCCGCTGGCCGCCTTCGTCGGGGCGTGGCTGGCCGCGCTGCTGGTCTATGGGCTGTCGCTCCAGCAGGGACGCACCAATCTGGCGGCGCTGCTGCTGGCCGGGGTCGCGCTCAATTCCGTGCTGGGTGCGCTGACGTCCGTGCTGCTGCTGCGCACATCGGATGCGGGCGCAGCGCGATCGGTGCTGTCGTGGGTGGTGGGCAGCCTGGAAGGGCGCGGCTGGGCATATTTCCGTATCGCTGTGTGGCCGATCCTGATCTCGGCGGTGCTGCTGCTGCTGTACAGCCGCGAGTTGAACTTGCTGACCATCGGGGAGGAAAGCGCGCAGTCATTGGGCGTCAACGTGTCGCGCGTGCGCCTGATCCTGCTGGCGCTCAGCAGCCTGCTGACCGCGTCCGCCGTGAGCGTGGCGGGCACCATCGCGTTCGTGGGGCTGGTCGTGCCGCACATCCTGCGCCTGATCATCGGCCCCGATCACCGCGTGCTTCTGCCTGCGAGTTTGATCGGCGGCGCGGCATTTCTGGTGTTTGCGGACGCGCTCGCGCGCTCGATCATCGCGCCGGAGACGCTGCCGGTCGGGACGGTCACTGCGCTGGTCGGCGGGCCGTTTTTCGTGTTTTTGCTGTGGCGCAACCGCCGCCGCATCGCCATGTTGTAGAGCGACGTTTGCGGCGAGCCTGTTGGGGCGGGTTTTTAACCCGCCCGGTAGGGGCAATTCATGAATTGCCCCTACGAACCCTACCCGCCGACGGCATGACGAGCGGGGCGGCAACCGGCGAGAGCCGGGTGGAGCAAGCCCCGCCCCTACGGACTATGGGGCCGTGCTTGTCTCCTCTCTCCAACTTGATTGGAGAGGGGCCGGGGGTGAGGTCGCGGTGCGGACGAGTTATTTACCAAACCGCATCAACCCGCCCGGTAGGGGCAGTTCACGAATTGCTCCTACGCATCGTGCAAGTGTTACCTGAAGAGCGCGCCTGGTGAATCGCCAACTGCTCAAGCCTGATCGCTTACAAGGAGTTTTAAGGATGACCGTCCGCCAACTATTTTCCGCCGTATTGGGCGTGGCGCTGATCGCCGGGGCGCTGCTGGGGAGCGGGATCGCCCGCGCGCAGGGCGACGATCCCACCATCCAGGCGGGCGTCATCGTACAGGGCGAGGACGGCAGCGTCCAGACGTTCTGTGTGACGCTCGACGGCAACGCGCCTACCGGCCTCGACGCGCTGGAAGCGACCGGGCTGGATACGCTGGCCGAGCAAAGCTCGATGGGCGCGACGGTCTGCCGTCTGGACGGTGTGGGCTGCACCCCGCCCGGCGACTCGTGCTTTTGCCAGTGCGAAGGCGACGGTCCGTGCACCTACTGGTCCTATTTCCACCTGAGCGACGCGGGGACGTGGCAGTTCAGCATCGCCGGGGCGTCGGCGTATGCGGTGCAGCAGGGCGATGTCGAGGGCTGGTGGTGGCGCAACACCAGCGATACCAGCGCCGCGCCGCCGCCTGCGCTGTCGTTCGAGTCGATTTGCGGGGCCGAGGCGGCCTTTCCGCGCACGGTGGTCGATGGCATGGACCATGAGATGACGCTCGATACGCCGCCGCAGCACATCGCGTCCGTGACGCTCGGCTCGGACGAGATCCTGCTCGATCTCGTCGGGCCGGACCGGCTGCTGGGCGTGTCGTACTTCGCGGACGATCCGGCGATCAGCAACATCAGCGACCGGCTGGACGGCATCGAGCACACCGATCTGTCCGGCGACCCGGAGCTGCTGATCAGCCTGGACGCGGATCTGGTCGTGATGGCGAGTTACAGCAACCCCGCCGCGCTCGAACAGCTCGAAGACGCGCAGGTCCCGGTCTTTGCCCTGTCCGAGTTCAACAGCGTGGACGAGATCCGCGCCAACATCCGCCTGCTGGGTGAAGTGACCGGCGAGGAAACACGCGCCGACGCCCTGATCGCGGAGATGGACGCGCGGCTGGAGGCGGTGCAGGATGCGGTGGCGGGCGAAGACCCGGTGCGCGTGCTCTATTACGAGCCGGGCGGGATCACGTACGGCCCCGGCAGCACTGTGGACGAGATCATCAATCTGGCGGGCGGCGTGAACGTCGTGGCCGAAGCCGGGCTGGAGGCGTACCCGCTGGTCGATCCCGAATTCGTGCTGAGCACCGATCCCGACGTGGTGCTGGTGAGCGGGTGGTTCAGCGGGAAAGACGATCCACTCGGGTGGTTCACGTCCGACCCGGCACTGGGCACGCTGCGCGCCGTGCAGGAGGGCCGCGTATATGCCATCAACGCCGCGCACATGACCAACGTCAGCCAGTACATTGCTCAGGGCGTCGAAGATGTGGCGTACGCCCTGTATCCGCAGGCATTTCCCGACCTTCCGATGATTGCCACCGAGGAACCGGCCCATGATTAAGCTCAACTCCGCCCGCCCCAAGAACGGGCATTCCAACGGCCATTCGAGCGATGCCGCGCTGCTGCGTGCGGACGCGATCACGGTGCGGCGCGATGAGAATACGCTGCTGCAAAGCGTGTCGTTTTCCGTGGCGGCGGGGGAACTGGTCGGACTGGTCGGGCCGAACGGCGCGGGCAAATCGACGCTGCTGAAGGCCATCGGCGGGCTGTGGACGGATGTCGGCGGCGAGGTGACGCTGCTCGGCCAGCCGCTGCGCCGCTATTCCACGCGGCAGATCGCGCGTATCGTGGCGCACGTGCCGCAGATTACGGCGCTGGATTTTGCGTTCACCGTCGAGCAGATCGTGATGATGGGCCGCAGCCCGCACCTGGGCCGCTTCGAGATCGAAACCGGGCGTGACCGGGAAATCGTGCAGTTCGCGCTCGAACGCACCGACACCGCGCACCTGTCCGCGCGGCTGATCAATACGCTGAGCGGCGGTGAGCGCCAGCGCGTGCTGATCGCGCGGGCGTTGGCGCAGCAGCCGCGCGTGCTGCTGCTGGACGAGCCGACCGCTAACCTCGACGTGCAGCACCAGTTGGGCGTGCTGGACCTGCTGCGCCGCCTCGTCGCGCAGGACCGGCTCGGCGCGGCGGTGGCCGTGCACGACCTGGAAATGGCCGCGCGCTACTGCGACCGGCTGGTGATGCTGCATCACGGCACGGTGCTGGCCGAGGGCACGCCCGAAGCCGTCCTGGCACCGGATCTGCTGGCCGAGGTGTACTGCGTGGACGTGCAGCCCTACCACGACCCGATCACGGGCTTCCTGCGGCTGGCGATCACCGGCAGCGCGGATGCCGCGCCGCACCCGTCGCACGCGCTTGCCGGGACGGGGCGGTAGGGAATAGGGGCCATGGAACAGGGATTAGGTCCGCCGGGGCGGGGCTGTGATCCGCCTCCACAAAACCCTGTTGGCCGCCGCCTGTCTCCCCTCTCCAACTTGATTGGAGAGGGGCCGGGGGTGAGGTTTCTACGATAACCCGCCCGATTTTTTTCACCGTGTACGCCACACGAAAAAGGGGCGTATCGCAATACGCCCCTACAAAATGCCCCGCTTTGAGCTAACCGCCAATCGCTAACGGCTAACCGCTGCCTCCCCGCTACCAGAGGTGATGCACCTGCGGGCGGATCAGGCGGTCGTACACGTCGCGGACGGTGTCCATCTGCGCGGCGGTCAGCGGCGGCAGATCGGCGGCGTGGATGTTATCCAGCGCCTGCGAAGGCCGCTTCGCCCCCGGAATGACACACGTCACCGCGTCGAACATCAGAATCCAGCGCAGCGCGAGCTGGGCCATCGTCGCGTTATCCGGCACGAGCGCGCGCAGTTCCTCGACCGCTTGCAAGCCCGTCTCGTAGTTCACGCCGGAGAACGTCTCGCCCTTGTCGAACGACTCGCCCTCGCGGTTGAAGTTGCGGTGATCGTCGGCGGCAAACGTGGTCTGGGCGGTCATCTTGCCGGTGAGCAGGCCGCTCGCCAGCGGCACGCGCGCCAGAATACCGACCTTGCGCCGCTTCGCTTCGGGGAAGAACAGATCGCTGGGACGGTGGCGGAACATGTTGAAGATGATCTGCACCGTCTTCACGTTGGGAAATTCGATGGCCTTCAGCGCCTCTTCGACCTTTTCCACGCTGACGCCGTAGTGTTTGATCTTGCCCTGCTGCGTCAGGTCGTCCATGATGCCGAATATCTCCGGCATGTAGTAGACGGCGGTCGGCGGGCAGTGAAGCTGCACGAGGTCGAGGCTGTCCGTTTCCAGGTTGCGCAGGCTGCGCTCGATCCATGCGGTCAGGTTTTCGCGCGTGTAGCCTTCGGGGACCTGCTTCGGCAGGCGTCGCCCGGCTTTCGTCGCCACGTAGACCTGCTCGCGGCGGCCCTTGAGCACGTTGGCGATCAGTTTTTCGCTGTGCCCGTCGCCGTAGACGTCTGCCGTGTCGATGAAGTTCACGCCGTTGTCAATGGCGGTGTTCAGCGCGGCGAGCGATTCGTTGTCGTCCACTTTGCCCCACGCCGAGCCGATCGCCCACGCGCCGAAGCTCACTTCCGACACGGACCAGCCGGTACGCCCCAATTCGCGGTAGTTCATAAGGTTGTCGCTCCTCAAAGTTCTCGCTCAAATCGTTATTGCTGCGAGTATATCCCATGTCGTGCGGCGGGGCAGGCGTGTAACAGGCTGGGATATGTGCGGGATGGGAACATAAGCTACAATACGCGGCGAAATAACACGTGGGTGGGGGCTTCAGGAGTAACGCGTATGATCAATCGACTGCGACGCGGGTGGGCCTGCTGCGTGGGCCTGACGCTGGTGCTCGCTGCGTGCAACATGACCACCAACCCGGCGCCACAGGCCAGCCCGACCGTCGGGACGCCGCTGGCGTGGGCGACCTCCGCTCCGAACGCGACCGATACGCCCGCCAGCACGCCGCCCAGCGCCGAAGCCGACAGCGCCAGCACGATTCAGCCTGCCCCCTCGGTCAGCGTGCCGACCAAAGCGCCGCTGTCTACCGGCAC
>NZ_DAISHJ010000179.1:0-7183 GCF_036822615.1 Aggregatilinea sp.
TGGGTTGGAGAGGGGAGACAAGCAGCGCCCGATGGGGTTTTGTAGGGGCGGGTTTCTAACCCGCCCTGGTGTGCCGGATTTAAAAGTTAAAGCGCATCAATACGCCCCTACGTGTTTTTGGTGGGGAGATCCGCTCCCTGTGTCAGGGCAATTCGTGAATTGCCCCTACGGAATGCGTGTCATGGGAGAAAACGGGCGGGGCAAGCCCCGCCCCTACGGAACACGAATGTCATGCGTCACACGGTCATTTTCCCGCGCGGAGCGTGCGTGACTGTTTCTAGTACACGAAACGGCCCGGCCCCAGGCGTCCGCGCAGGAGGCCATCCGCGCGCACCCGCGCCGGAAGCCGCCAGCCGGGCAGCGTCTCGTTGACCAGCGAGGCGTAGCTTTCCGCGGCGCGATCACGCAGGACGCTCGCCTGATCGTCGCTCAAGCGCCCCCGCTCGACCGCCGTGTCGAGCCGGTCGGAGGTCGCCGCCAGCGCCGCCGCAATCACATCATCCGCCGAGGAGCCGTTCGCCGCCGCGAGATCCGCGAGCGTCTGGCCGTCATCGAGCGCCTGCCAGATCTCCAGGCGAGACAGGCCAGTTGCGTCCGCCGTGCTGGCGATCAACTGGTGGACGCCGCCCACGGCAACACGCACCCCGGCGCGCGGCCCCGCGTGGGTGAAGTACATCGCGCGATCGAGGGCATCCGGCAGGCGCGCCAGAAGCCGCTCGGCCTGCGACTCGGTCAGAGACCCATCCGCCGACGCCGCCGAAATCTCAGCCGAAACCTGAGCGGTGACGTCCGAAACAATCGCCTCCGGGTCCGCACCTCGCGCCTCTGCAACCTCCGCCAACGTCCGACCATCGTACACCTCCGCCCATACTTCATCGACCGAGAGGCCGGTCGCTTCCGCGACTGCCTGGAACACATCGTCCGAAAGCCGCTGCCGCGGCGTCTCCGCCGGGGTCGATCCCTGCGCGAACGCCGCGCCTGCCGCGCCACATGCCAGCGCCGTGCCCAGCACGAGCGCCCCGGCGCGCTTCATCCACTGCCCTATCATTGTCGCTCCTTCCAAGATCGCAGCAAGTGCCCCCCTTGGCGGGCGCAGCGCCGCATCATCGAGTCGTATGGAACCAGTCTCATGCAGAATTGTAATGTGGGTATGAACGGGGTACGGAGGATCTGTAAATTGCTGGTAAAATGAGGCTAGACCGCGTATCACAGGGCAGGACGGTCTATGATGGGACAACGGCCCTTCTGGCTGCGAGAGCTTGGCCCAACCTTCGACGTGGCGGCGCACGTTCAGCCACCGAATACGGTCGAAGCGCTGGCACTGTGGTTCGGCTTTTCGCCGGACGAGCTGGCGCTCAACCAGGAGGGACAGTTGAGCGTGCGGCAGAAGCAGACCGTGAGGTTTCAAGGCGTTCGCATCATCATCGTGGGCAGCGTGCTGATCCTGCTGGACATGCTGCTGGCGGCGGCCATCGCGCCGACCGTGCCGCCATCCGAAAGACCGGCCCTGGTCGCCCTGCTGGTCCTGATCGTGGCGCTGATGGTCATCGTGGGGCGCGCCTCGACCGAGATCCTGAAGCCGCGCGTCCATCTGATCGAGGGGCCGCTGCACGCCACAGGCACCGCACGCAACCCGCGTCTGCGCGTGGAGAATCACATTCTGATCGTCAGCTACCGGCGCTGGCTGCGGTGGAAGGGGCTAGACAGGCCGGAGCGCCAGCGGTACCGGATTTACTATGCAGGCCGCACGCTGTTGAGCGTCGAGCCGTGGAACGGACCTTAAACCCGCATGGATCTTTCGATCGTCATCGTAAGCTGGAACGTCGCAGAGTTGTTGGCGGACTGCCTGGACAGCATCGCCGCCGCGCCGGTCGTGCGCGTGGGGCCTGACGGCGCGAAACACGGCGATACCGGGCCGCGCGTGGAAGTGATCGTGGTCGATTCGGCCAGCGGGGACGGCACGCCCGCGCTGATCCGCGAGCGGTTCCCGTGGGTACGCCTGTTTGCAGAGACGGAGAACGTCGGCTTCACGCGCGGGAACAACCTCGCGCTGGCCGCCGCGCAGGGACGCGCCCTGCTGCTGCTCAACCCCGATACGCTGGTGCACGGCGACGCGCTGAACCGCCTCGTGAATTACCTGGACGAGCATCCAGCAGTCGGGCTGGTGGGGCCGCGCGTGCTCAACGCGGACGGCACCACGCAATCTACGCGCCGCCGCTTCCCGACGCTGCTCACGGGCATCTTCGAAAGCACGTGGCTGCAAGGCTACGCGCCGCGCCGCGTGCTCGACCGGTTTTACGTCGCAGACCAGCCCGACGAGGGCACGTTTGACGTGGACTGGATGCAGGGCTGCGCGCTGATGGCCCGCCGCGCCGTGTACGAGCAGATCGGCGGGCTGGACGAGCGCTACGTGATGTTCAGCGAGGAACTGGACTGGTGCCGCCGCGCCAAAGACGCGGGCTGGCGGATCGTGTACGTGGGGGACGCGACGATCACGCATTACGGCGGCAAGAGCACCGAGCAGATCCCGACCAACAAACACATTTATTTCCAGCAAAGCAAGCTGCGCTACTACCGCAAGTTCCACGGGCGGCTGGCGGCGCTTGCCCTGCGCGCGTTCTTGTTGTTAAGCTACGCACTGCAAATCGCGCAGGAAGGCGGCAAGGCGCTGTTAGGCTCGCGCCGGGCGATGCGCCGCGAGCGAATCGCCACCTATCGCCGGGTGATCCGCGCGCTGGCGACCTTCAACTAAGCGGGTAATAACCGGGGGCAGGCTCCCTGCTGCCGACAACCGAAAGAGACCGTATGCGAATCGGGCAGATTACGGGCGAGTACCCGCCCATGCAGGGCGGCGTAGGCGCGTTTACGCAGGAACTCAGCCGCGCGCTGGCCGCACAGGGACACGAGATCTTCATCTTCACCGACTATCGCGCCACCCCGCTCCAGAGCAACGGCACGATCAAGGTGACCGCCGACGCACACAGTTGGCGCTGGAGCACGCTGGGGCGCATCCGGCACTGGGCCGCCGCACACCAGCTCGACGTGGTAAACATCCAGTACCAGGCCGCCGCGTACAACATGTCGGCGTTCGTGCACGTGCTGCCGATGCGGCTGGACGGCGTGGCGGTGGTCACCACGTTTCACGACCTGCTGGTGCCGTATCTGTTCCCGAAGGCCGGGCCGCTGCGCTATCAGGCCGTGCTGACGCTGGCGCGCAGCAGCGACGGCGTGATCGTCACCAACCCGGTGGACGAGGAACGGCTGGCCTCAAGCAGCACGGCGCAGCAGCTTCAGCACATCCCGATCGGCTCGAACATCGCCCCCGCCCCGCCGGGCGGGTACAACCGCGACTTGTGGCGCGCGTCGAACGGCTTCCAGCCCAGCGACATCGTGGTGGGCTACTTCGGCTTTCTGAACGCCAGCAAGGGCATCGACACGCTGCTGCAAGGGATCAAGATCGCGCGCGGCAACGGGCTGCCGGTCAAGCTGCTGATGATCGGCGGGCGGACCGGGACGAGCGACCCCACGAACATCGTGTTTGCGCGCGAGATCGACGAGTTGATCGATAAGCTGGATTTGGGCGATCACGTGCACTGGACCGGGTTCGTGGACAACGAACAGGTCAGCGGGCATCTGCTGGCGGTCGATATGGTGGCGCTGCCCTACCGCGACGGCGTATCGTTCCGGCGCGGGAGCCTGATGGCGGCGCTGGCGCACGGCTGTGCGATCATCACGACGCGGCCCGAATTCAACACGCCGGAACTGGAAGGCGACCGCGCCGCACGGCTGATCCCGCCGGATTCACCGACGGCGCTGGCCGTCGCGATCGAGGATCTGGCCGAAAACCCGCACCTGTGCGCGCAAATGAGCACCAGCGCGCGCGGTCTGGCGGCGCAGTTTACGTGGGACAGCATCGCCACGCGCACCGCGAGCTTTTTCGAGATGCTGCTGGCGACGAAACAAACGTCCTGAGCATACAACCCGGCTGCACGGGGCCCCGAAAGCAAAGCAGGCAGCCTTCACCTGTGCTGCCTGCCTCTTCCACCGCTCTACTCCTGCAGGGTCAGTTCTGAGGAGCCACCACAGACGGATGCTCGCTCGCGGCCAGGGCGAGTTCGGCGTTGGATGCACCCTCCTCGGCGGGGCGCTGGACCCTGCTCGGCAGCACGAACAGGGCGAACAGCGACGTCAGGGCCATCACGATCGATCCGACGATCATCGCGTCGTTCATCCCGACGACGAATCCCCGGTTCGCCGTGTCGAGGATCGTGCGGCTGGCCGATTCGAGCAGCCCGTCGGGGATGGGCAGGCTGACGCCGGCCAGCATCCGGTGGGCCACTACGTGCGCCGCCTGGACGCTGTCGGAAATGACGTCGAACATGGCGGCGGGAAGCTGGGGCAGCGCCTCGTGCAGCGTCTCGACTTCCTCCAGGTAGCGATCGTTCATGATCGTGCCCAGCACCGCCACGCCCAGCGCGCCGCCAAGCATGCGCGTGGTATCGTTCATGGCCGACCCAACGCCCGCTTTGGCGACCGGCACGGCTCCCATGATCGAGTCGGTGGCGGGACTCATCGTCAGTCCCATGCCCGTCGCCAGCGTGACGATGCCGACCACGATGGTGCCGTACGACGTGCCGATTTCGTACTGCCGCCCCATGTAGTACAGTCCCGACGCCGCGATCAGCAGCCCCACCGCCACAATCGCCTTGACGCCGAACCGGTGCGCAAGCCGCGCCGACAGCGCCGACGTCACCGCCATGGTGAGCGCCAGCGGCAGCAGCCGGATACCCGCTTCGAGCGCCGTGAAACCGAGCACCGTTTGCAGGTATTGGCTGATGAAAAAGACCGACCCGAACAGGCTGAACATGGCAAACATCAACGCCATGCTCGCCCCGGTAAACGACATGTTCTTGAAGAACTGGAGCGGCAGCATGGCGTTGGCGGCGTGACCCTCCCACCAGCCGAAAGCCGCCAGCAGCACGAACGCCAGCGCAAACGCGCCCAACACCGTGCTGCCCGTCCAGCCGTCGATCCCCGCCTCGATGATGCCGTACACCAGAGCAAACAGCCCCGCGATCGACAGCAGCACGCCGGGAATGTCCGGGCGCGGCGCGTGGTCGTCTTTGGAGTCGGCCAGGACCCAGGCGTCCCCGATGATCGCTACGGTCACGACCGGCAGATTCAGGTAAAACACGGCGCTCCATTCGTAGTGCTCAAGCAGCCAGCCGCCCACCAGCGGCCCGATGCCGATCCCCAGGCCGAACGTCGCCGCCCAGAGCGCAATCGCCTGCGGGCGCTCCTTCGGCGGGAAGGTGGCGCTGATGATGGACAGCGTGGCGGGCATGATCATCGCGCCGCCGATGCCCAGAAAAGCGCGCGTGGCGATCAGCATCTCGGTGGACGTCGAGCGCGCCGCTACAAACGAACCGATCCCGAACAACGCCAGCCCCCATTGGAGCGCCTTTTTGCGCCCGACACGGTCGCCAATCGATCCCATCGTCAGCAGCAGCGCCGCAAAGACGAGCACGTAGGCATCCACGATCCACTGCAATTCGCTGGTAGACGAGCCAAGATCGTTCGAGATCGAGGGCAGCGCGACGTTCAACACCGTGTTGTCCAGGCTGATCACCAACAGCGAGATTCCCACAAACAACAGACCGATCCAGCGCCGGGAATAGCCCGGAACCGTCTCAAACCCTTCGGTGACCACCTCAAATTCGTCCTTCCTGGGCGCTACTTTAGTGAGCGCTCACTCAGTAAGATAGGCAAAAAAAGAGCTAGCGACCGGCGACAATGCCCGCCGCCAGCCGCTCGACAAAATGCAGCGAGGGCAGATCCACCAGAGATTGTATGTCCAGGCTGAAGAAGAACTGCCCATAGCCGAACATAGCCGACATCACAAGCCACGCGATCTGATCGGCTTCGACGCGGTCGTCCACGAAGCGCGCGATCTGATCGGTCACGCCGTTATGAATCGTCATAAACCGCTGCTGGATCTGCCCACGTTCGGCTTCCGTCAGGCGCGGCATCTCGGCCAGAATCCAGCGCCACCGCTCCATTTTGGCCGGGGCGAGCTGAACCATCATCAGGCCAAAGCGCAAAATGGCATCGTGGAGGGACGTGCCCTGAGCCATCTCGTCCAATGCGCCCTTCAGGTCCGGGATGTAGCTATCGAACACGGCGTTCAGCAGCTCCCGCTTGCCGCCCTTGAAGTGGTAATAGAGCGCGGCTTCGGCGCAGCCCACTTTTTCGGCGATCTCGCGTACGGTCGTCGCCGAATAGCCCTGCTGGGTGAAGAGGTCCGCTGCGGCTGCGATGATGTCGTCCCGCCGGTTTGTCTTTTCGACCATGATGTACTCCATACTGAGTGAGCGCTCACTACCAATGCCAGTATAGGCCCAAGATGCCGCACCTGTCAAGTGCCCGGCGACGTACGGCGCGCGTAGGACGAGCGGCGCAGACAAATCCGCCCGCCTATGCCATAATGAAAATCAGCGTTCCGCCTGAGGCTGCCGCTGTGCACGCGCTCACCGGCGGGCTACAATTGCCTGAGATCCGCCGCACCCAATAAGTGATTCTATGGCCGATATTGCTCCAATCCCTGCCCTATCCTCCCGTCGCGCGCGGCGCGCACCCGACGCGCTGGCCGTGCTGGCGCTGGTCGCGCTGTGGGGCCTGTATTTCTGGCGCATCCTGACGCCGCAGGCGCAAGACGCCGTTTCGCTGACCGAGGGCGATTTTTCGGGACAGTTCGTCGCGTTCTTCGGCTATCAGGTCGAGCGGCTGAGCGAGGGCGACGTGCCGCTGTGGAACCCCTATAACTACGCGGGGCACCCGTTTGTGGCGGATACGCAGTCGGCGGTGTTTTACCCGCCGCGCCTGCTGACCGTGGCGGCGGTCGAAATCGGCGGCGACAGGTCGGCGGGGGCGCTGTACACGGCGCTGCAACTGGAAATGGCGCTGCACGTGCTGCTCGGCACGCTGCTGATGTACGCCTTCGTGCGGCGGCTGGCCGCGCGGGATCTGGGCGCGCCGCCGGTCGCGGCGGTGACGGGCGGGCTGGTCGCCGCGCTGACGTTCGGCTACGGCGGGTTCCTCAGCGGCTACCCGCAGCTCCAACTGGCGATCCTGGAAGCGGGGATCTGGCTGCCGCTGCTGCTGCTGGCGATTTTGGAAGCCACAC
>NZ_DAISHJ010000180.1:0-7148 GCF_036822615.1 Aggregatilinea sp.
GACCGCCGAGCCGGAGACGCAGCCGGAACCCGCGACTCCGTCCGGGCGGTGGCTGGTCGCCCAGACCTCGGCCACGCTGCGCACGGTCGCGTCGCAAAACTGCGCGTGCTTCGGCATGGACGGCGTGCCGCGTTACGGGCCGGACGAAACCGGACCCGCGCGATCGCCCGCCGCGCTGAACGTGGCGATCACGCTGCGCGCCGGGCGCGAGAAGCGGCTGTCTTACGATGCGCTGCGCATGGCGCTGCTGCGCTCCACCGACAAGGACATGGTGTGGAGCGGCTTCGACGCGGCGCGGCAGCTTCAAGTGCTGTGGGTCTGGGACTTTTACCGCATTCAAAGCCACGTCGCGCTGCGGGCTGCGATCCCCGGCGAGGGGATCGTGCCGGAGCCGTGGCGGGCGTCCCTGGACGCGCTGCGCGCTGCCGGGCCGGGCGACAAGATCGAGATGGAAGTCACGTCCGCGTGCGGGGATTTCGACCAGACGCATACGCTGGCGCGCGGCGCGGTCGAGTGGGAGAAGGAAGCAATTAGCCGTTAGCAATGAGCTGTTAGCTAAGAGCTAAAAACTTCTCCATTCCCAAATACCGCGAAAATCGCATGTCGTAGGGGCAATTCAATGCTCTTTAACTTTTAAATTCCGGCAACACGATTCACGAGATTGCCCCCCTTTCCCCACGCAAGCGGAGGGAAGAGAAACAAATCAGAAGCCGGGCGGAGCAAGCCCCGCCCCTACAGGGGCAAGGTTTGTCTCCCCTCTCCAATTTTGATTGGAGAGGGGCTGGGGGTGAGGTGCCTTTACTCTGGTTTTTGCTAACTGCTCATCACTGACATCTGCTTTTCAGCTTTTTGAGCTAACCGCTAACTGCTGATCGCTAAGTGCTAAAAGGCTGTGCCATGACCGAAACGACTCTGATCCGAAAAGTGCTCGTCGCCAACCGGGGCGAGATCGCCGTGCGTATTATCCGCGCCTGCCGCGAACTGGGCGGCATCCAGACCGTCGCCGTGTATTCCGAGGCGGACCGCGAGGCGCTGCACGTGCGCTACGCCAACGAAGCCTATCCTATCGGCGCGCCTGCTCCGCGTGAAAGCTACCTGAACATCGGCAAGCTGATCGACGTGGCGCGGAAATCCGGCGCGGACGCGATCCATCCCGGCTATGGCTTCCTCAGCGAGCGCGCGGAGTTCGCGCAGGCCGTCGAGGATGCCGGGCTGGTCTTCATCGGCCCGTCGCCGGATGCCATCGCGCGCATGGGCGACAAGCTCGCGGCCCGCGAGATCATGATGGCGGCGGGCGTCCCGGTGGTGCCGGGCACGGAGCCGGGCCTCAACGACGACGAGCTGCGCGCGGCGGCGCCCTCCATCGGCTACCCGCTGATGGTCAAGGCGGCGGCGGGCGGCGGCGGCAAGGGGATGCGCGTGGTGCGCGAACCGTCCCAGCTTGATTCGGCGCTGGCAGCGGCGCACCGTGAGGCCGAAGCCGCCTTCGGGGATGGAACCGTATACCTCGAAAAGCTGCTCGAAGGGGCGCGCCACATCGAGTTTCAGATTCTGGCCGACCAGCACGGCAATACGATCCACCTGGGCGAGCGCGAATGCAGCATCCAGCGCCGCCACCAGAAGCTGTTCGAGGAATCGCCCAGCCCGTTCATGGATGACGACCTGCGCGAGCGCATGGGCGCGGCGGCGATCCGCGCGGCGCAGGCGGTCAACTACGTCAACGCCGGAACCGTCGAATTTCTGGTCGATCCCGATAAGAATTTCTATTTCCTCGAGATGAACACGCGCTTGCAGGTCGAGCACCCGGTCACCGAGCTGGTGACGGGTGTGGACATGGTCAAGGAGCAGATCCGCATCGCGCGCGGGCGGCGTATGGGGCCGGAGCACGGCGTCACGCTCAAGGGTTGGGCGGTCGAGTGCCGCATTAACGCCGAAGACCCGTATAACAATTTCCTGCCGTCGGTCGGCTGCGTCTCGGTGCACGTCTCACCGACCGGGCCGGGTGTCCGCCTGGACAGCGGCATTTACGCCGGGTACGAGGTCACGCCCTATTACGACGCACTGCTCGCCAAGCTGATCGCGTGGGGCGAGACGCGCGGTGAAGCGCTGCTGCGGATGCGCCGCGCCCTGGCCGAGTATAAGATCATGGGGCTGAAGACGAATCTGCCCTTCCACCAGAAGCTGATCGACAGCACGCGCTTTCTGGCGGGGCGTTACGATACGCAGTTCGTGGAAGAATATCTGCCGATGCAGGACGAGGCGCAGAACAGCCAGGACGAAGAAGTCGCCGCGATTCTGGCGACGGTCGTCGAGCACCTGTACCGGCAGCAGGCGTCGCAGATCGTGGCGCGGCCCAAGCGTGACGCGTCCAACTGGAAGTGGATCGGGCGCTACGAACGGATGCACCGCTAGCGACCCGCATCCCCTGACTGTCTTGCCTGGGTGTTTCGTCTCTCCGGCGTGCTGAACCGGCGCGGAGAGATGCTGCTGATGGCCTTCGGTGATCCTGGTTGCAGGAGGAAAACATGCGCAAGACGGTGATTTTGCCTGTGGTGGGGATGATGGTCGTGCTGGGCCTTGCGATCGCGTTCGGGCCGGTGGGCGTTCAGGCGCAGGGCAACCCGACGCCGACGCTGAACGTCGCCGGGGTGCTGGGGCAAAAACGCACGCCGACCGCCGGGGTCACCCCGGTGCAGCCGGAGCCGACGGAACTGCCCGCCGCGACCGGTACGCCGCAGCCGTCCGGCTCACAGTTGGTGTGGGTCCAGACGAACGCGGGCTTCAGCCCGATGGTGTTCAACGACGTAACCGTGGGCGGGCCGGTGGATACCTACGCGATGATCGGCGATCCGTGCGCGCAGGGGGTGTACTCGGCGGAGCTGCCCGTGTTCGAACTCCACCTGCTGTCTGATACGGGCTTTTTGCGCATTGGCTTTTTGGCGGACGACGGCAGCGCCACGGCCATGCTGCTGTGGGACTCCGTCCAGCAAACGTGGTGGTGCACCATCGATGCCAGCCCGGGCAGCGAGCTGACGTTTGATTCGATGGCTGCCGGAGATTATCCTGTTTATGTCGCGGTGCAGGGCGGCCCCGGCAAAATTAGCGGGCAGTTGTATATCACCGAAGAACAGCCCTAGAACCTGGATATGGGGCTTATTCCACCTGCCGGAGTGACACGCACGATGCCCCTGAAGCCCGGCTCTTGATGCAATCAGCGAACGGCACACGAGGGTTGTGCCGCCAGAACGTGAAAGGTCTTGGATGTCGTCCTCATCTATCGTGAAGAACTTGTTGAGCCTGAACACCCTGCTTGTGTTTGTGGTGATTGCGGTGATCCTGCGGGTGATGGGCGCAGACGACGTGCTGATCTTCGGCGCGTCGGCGCTGGCGATCGTGCCGCTGGCGGGCTTGATCGGCAGCAGCACCGAGGAAATCGCGGCACGGACCGGCCCGCAGGTCGGCGGGCTGCTGAACGCGACGCTGGGCAACGCCGCCGAGCTGATCATCACCATATTTGCGCTGCGCGAAGGGCTGCTTGAGCTGGTTCGCGCCTCGCTGATCGGCTCCGTGCTGGGCAACCTGCTGCTGGTGATGGGCGCGTCGATTCTGGCGGGCGGCCTCAAGAACGGGCTGCAAAAGTTTGACCGGCGCGTCGCCACCATGAACGCCACACTGCTGATCATGGCGTTTATGGCGCTGGCGATCCCGTCGCTGTTCGATGCGACGTTCGTAGAGCAAGACGCCTTCCGCTCCGAACTGCTGCTCAGCGAGGGCATCGCGGTCATCCTGATCGCGCTCTACGTGGCGAACATCATCTATTCGTTCTTTGCAGGCGGCGGCCCCGCCGAGAGCACTACAGTGCACCACGAGCCGAAGTGGTCCACGCGCACGGCGATCGGCGTGCTGGTCTTCGCCACGCTGGCGATCGTCGCCATGTCCGAATTCCTGGTGGGCACCGTCGAGCCGGTGGTTGAAAAACTGGGCTGGAGCGAGCTGTTCGTCGGCGTGATCATCGTGCCGATCATCGGCAACGTGGCGGAGCATCTCGTCGCGGTCCAGCAGGCGATCAAAAACCACATGGAGCTGTCGGTATCGATCGCGCTTGGCTCCAGCCTGCAAATCGCGCTGTTCGTCGCGCCGGTGCTGGTGTTCATCAGCCTGCTGTTCGAGGACAAGCTGATCCTGGCCTTCACGCTGCCGGAGGTCATCGCGCTGGCGGCGGCGTCGTACATCGCCGCGATGGTCGCGGAGGACGGCGAATCGAACTGGCTTGAGGGTGTGATGCTGCTGGCCGTGTATTTAATCATCGGGCTGGCGTTTTTCCTGCTGCCCGAAGCGACCCTGGCGACGCACTGAGCGCGCCAAGGGCAAAAGCAGACCTCACCCCCGGCCCCTCTCCAATCAAGTTGGAGAGGGGAGACAGGCAGCGCCCAGTGGGGTTCACGCTTGCCGTACCACTGAAAACTTGAGGGGCGCACTTGAGCCGCCCGTGTTTGTGATGAGGAGAAGCGAATGAAGTTCAGCCGCAGGTTGTTGAGTGTGCTTACCGCCGCCGTGGTGATTGCGCTGCCGGTATCCGCCGTCAGCTATCCGGCGCAGTCCGTGCACGCGCAAGAGGGCGCGCAAACCCCGGCGGAGATCTGCGACGCGGCGACGGCGGACCTTGCCGAGCCGGAAGCCACGCAGTTTGATTCCGCTGAAGACGTGCTGGAAGACGGCGTCGATTACGGCGCGATCTTCTGCACCGCGCAGGGACCGATCTATGTCGATCTGTTCGAAGACCTCGCGCCGGTCACCGTGAACAACTTCGTGTTCCTGGCGCAGCAGGGCTACTACAACAACACGACCTTCCACCGCGTCATTCCGGGCTTCATGGCCCAGGCCGGTGATCCGACCGGTACAGGATCGGGCGGTCCGGGCTATACGTTCGAGGACGAAACCGACAACGGCCTGACCTTCGACAGCTACGGCATCCTGGCGATGGCGAATGCCGGGGCCGATACCAATGGCAGCCAGTTCTTCATCACCTACGGCCCGACCGACTGGCTCAATGGCGCGCATACCATCTTCGGCAACGTGCTTCAGGGCATGGACGTGGCCGAACTGCTCACCCCGCGCGATCCGAACTCCGCCCCCAGCTACGAAGGCGACGCGCTTGAGACGGTCGTGATCGTGGACGATCCTGCTGCCGTGACGGTGACGCCGGACGCGTCGCCGAGCGTGGACCATTTCCAGATCCTGCTCAACGCAGCGGTCGATGGCATGCAGGACGTGCTGCCCGCTGTGCCTGAAGCGACCGGTCCGCTGGATCTGGATGGGACGGCGGCGCTGTGGGCCGGTGAAGGCGGCGATGCGGCAGTCGAGGCGGCACGCAGCGACCTGGAAGCACGTGGGCTGGTCGGCACGGCGTCGGTCGGCTTCCTGATGGACGAGTGCGTCGATCCCGAAACGCTGCCGATCTGGTACCTGAGCTACCAGATCGCGGACTTCGGCGCGGCGGACGCGGCGCAGGCCGTTATGGCGGACGAAACCTGGGCGAGCCAGTGGACCGACCTGGGCGTGTTCGAGACGGATGCGTCGACGGTGAGCCTCGACGGGCACCTGTACACGCGCCCCTCGGACATCTGCGGCGAGGGCACGTTCTACCGCGTGGAAGTGCCGCAGGGCCGCTACATGATCGTGGTCGAGGTCGCGCTGGCGGACAGCGCGATCAACGCGGACTCCAGCCCCAACGCCACCGAGTTTGTGGAATCGGTGTCGGCGGAACTGGTGAACGCGTTCCTGGGTGTTCTCGATCGCGGGAACGCCGCCACCACCGCAGAATAACCGTAAGGGCAGTCGAGGCGCGCATGAAGTACCAGACGATAGTCAACGGCAAGACCTACGAGATCGAGATCAACGAGGATGGCCGCCTGCTGGTCAACGGCGAGGAACACGAGCTTGATTTCCGCGTGCTGCGGGAAGGCGAGCTGTACTCGATGCTGCTGGACAACTGCAGCTTCGAGGCCGTGGTGGACCAGCGCGACGAGGTGTTGAACGTGCTGATGAACGGCAACCTGTTCGAAGTGCAGGTCACCGACGAGCGGAGCCGCCGTCTTTCCAGCGCGTTTATGCACTTTGGCGACACCTCCGGCGAGGTGCACATCCGCGCCCCGATGCCGGGCCTGATCGTACGCATCCCGGTGGAGGAGGGGCAGCAGGTGAGCAAGGGCGAAACCCTGATCATCCTCGAATCGATGAAGATGGAAAACGAGCTGAAAGCCCCGCGCGACGGCACGATCCACCGCGTCCACGTGACGACCGGCGCCAGCGTGGAGCAGAACAAGGTGCTGGTCACGCTCACGTAGGATCGCGTAGGTCAAGCGGGGGCCGCGTGCCTCGCAGGTAGGATATAATCGGCCCGCCAGGGTGAAGGCGCTCTGGCGGGCATTTTTACGGCGCGTCCCGGTACAGGGCCGGCGCGCCGGGTTCGGCTAGGATGCTGCATGCGGCAGGTGACCGTTTTGTCCCGGTGGATCGCGCGGGTGCTCGACGTCGTGTGGTTGGCGGCGCTGTCGGCTTACGTGGTGACAGGCGTTTCGGACATCCCTTTCCACGGTGACGAATCCTCGCTGGTTTTCATGAGCCGCGACTACGCGACGCTCGTCCAACAGCACGATTTCAGCGCGGTTTATTATGAGCTTTCCCCCTCGGATCCGGCGGCGCAGGAACTGCGCATCCTCAACGGCACGGTCGGCAAAATGGCGATGGGCCTGGCCTGGGACCTGGCCGGGCTGAGCGTGGACGATCTCAACGGACCGTGGGCCTGGGACGTGGACTACGACGTCAACGCGGCGCTGGGGCACATACCCGGCGAGCGGCTGCTGCGCGCCGCGCGGCTGTCGTCCGCGCTGCTGACGGCGCTGGGCGTGATCGCGGTTTTCGGCATCGCGCGATTCGCTACCGGAAGCCGGATCGCGGCCTGGATCGCCAGCCTCGTTCTGGCGACCGATCCCGCCGTGCTGCTGAATGGCCGCCGCGCGATGATGGAAGGGTCGCTGCTCGGGTTTGGGACGCTGGTGGTGCTGGTCGCCGTGTGGCTGGCCCGCGAACAGACCCGCGCCGCGACGCCCGCGCGCCTGTGGGCCGGATATGCCGCGTTTGGCGTG
>NZ_DAISHJ010000181.1:0-7147 GCF_036822615.1 Aggregatilinea sp.
CGCGTCGACGCCGATGAAGGCGGCCGGCCTTTCGCGCCGGATCTGGCCGAGCAGTGCGAGCGTCTCCGGCAGGCGACCCCGGCCCACCAATCCCGACGCAAATCGCCCCTCGTCCGGCTCGATCACGACCACGCCCCGCGCGCGCAGCACGTCCAGGTTGGCCTGTGTCGCGGGGTGCACGTACATGCCCCCATCCATCGCGGGCGCAACAACCACCGGGCAGCGCGCGGCCAGCGCCGTCACCGAAAGCAGATCGTCGGCCAGCCCGTGCGCCAGCTTGGCGAGGGTGCTCGCCGTCGCGGGCGCAATCACCAGCAGAGTCGCACCTTCGCCCAGGCCTACGTGTGCGATGTGCGTCGGCAAACCCTCGCCGATGCCCGTCCACATCGACGTATACACCGGGCGGCCCGTCACGGCCTGGAACGCCAGCGGCGTGATGAACCGCTGCGCAGCGTCCGTCATGATCACGTCCACTTGCGCGCCCGCCTGGGTGAGCTTGCTGGCGAGATCGGCGGCCTTATACGCGGCGATGCTGCCCGTTACGCCCAGGATGATGCGCCTGTCCTGCACGACCGAGATCGCTTCCTGCATGGTCCTACCCTCCGCAGAGATGAATCCCGCGCCACAAGCCCGACATACACGTAGGGGCGTATTGCAATACGCCCCTACGAAAACCGCTGCCCAAGTCTGCTGCTCTCAATTCAAGCGCTTGCGGAACGCCTCGGTCAGCGCGGGCACGACCTCGAACAGATCGCCCACGATGCCGTACCGCGCCAGCTTGAAGATCGGCGCGTCCGGGTCCTTGTTGATCGCCACGATCACCTTCGCCGTACGCATCCCCGCCTGATGCTGGATCGCGCCCGAAATACCGATGGCGATGTACAGATCCGGCGAGACAGTCTTGCCCGTCTGCCCGACCTGATGCTCGTAAGGGATCCAGCCCGCGTCGACCGCCGCGCGACTTGCGCCCAGCGCGCCGTGCAGCACGTCCGCCAGATCGCGGATCGGGGCGAAGCCGTCCGGCCCGCCGACACCGCGCCCCGCCGAAACGACGATGCTCGCGTCGGTCAGGCTGACGCCGCCCGCCTCGTGCTCGACGCTTTCGATCGTGGTCGAGACGGCATCTTCGGCCAGCACGGGGGCGACCTCGGTGATCGTGCCGCTGCGGCCCGCGTCCGGTTCCAGCGCCTTGAACGCCCGCGCGCGCAGCGTGGCGAACTTCGGCCCCGCGTCCTGAATGGATTCGACGCGCAGCACCTTGCCGCCGTTCACGGGGCGCACGGCCCGCAGCGTATCGCCGTCGAGCGTCAATTCCGTGACGTCCGTCAGCACACCCGCGCCCGCATCCGCCGCCGCGCCCGCCATCAATTCGCGCCCGTCCGCCGTCGCGGCAGCCAGCACCACGCCCGGCTTCTGTTCCGCAATCAGCTTATCCAGCAACGCGACGTACGGCTCGAAGCGCACCGCTGCCAGCGAGGCATCGTTGGCCTTGATCACCGCGTCCGCGCCGGACTGAATCGCGGCCTGCGCCGCGCTGTCCACACCCTGCCCAAACACCAGCGCCGTGACGGGATCGCTGCCCGCCAACTGCCGCGCCAATCCGAGCGCCTCCAGCGACGCCGGGAGCGGCTTGCCGTCACCCTGCTCGATCCAGACCCACACGCCGCTCATAGCACCTTCTCCTCGATCAGCTTATCGACCAGCGCGGCGGCCTTGTCCTGTGCTGTCGCGCCTTCGATCAGCTCGACCTGTCCCTCGCGCCTGGGCAGTTCCTGGTAGCGCTCCACTTTCACCTTGCCGCTCCCCAGGTCCACGCCCAGATCCGCCGCGCTCCACACCGGGATATCGGCCTTCGCGGCCTTGCGGATGCCGATGAAGGTCGGGTACTTCGGCTCGTTGATGTCCTTCACCACGCTGATCACGGCGGGCAGCTTGCCGCTAATGGTCTGCGTGCCGTGTTCAGTCAGGCGCTGCACGCGGATCGTGCCGCCCGCGAAGTCCACCGCGTCGATCTTGGCGACGAAACCGAGCATCGTCCAGCCCAGCAGCCGCGCCACCTGATAGATGTGCGCATCGGAGGCGCTGTCGGCAAATTCCTTGCCGAAGATCACCAGCCCCACATCACCGAGCTTTTTGATCGCGGCAGCGACCGCCCGCGCATAGACGAGGCTGTCATCGCCCTCAAGCGCCGCATCCCACACGCGCACCGCCTGATCGATGCCGATCGCCAGCCCATGCTTGAGCGCCTCGGCGTGCTGTTCGGTTCCCACGGTCAAGACGGTCGTCTTGACGTTGTGCGCGCCCTTGAGCAGCACCGCTTCGGTAATCGAATATTCATCCCAGGGATTAACCACCATCTTGTCGCCCCAATTGGCGCCGCCGTTCGCGTCCACGGTGATCGTGGCCTCGGTGTCCGGCGTGTTTTTGGTGACTACGACAACGTGCAAGTGACTCCCTCCTTGATAACGTTTATTGATTTATTTCGTTTACCGGCCCTTCTCCAACTGTATTGGAAAGGGGTCGGGGGTGAGCGCTGCTTACTCTTCTTCCTGCCAGAAATCCACGTCATACGCGGGCAGTTCGCAGCGCAGCGGGCGATCCTCACGGAAGCCCAGCGCGTAATCCGCCTGGATGAGCTGCTGGATCTCGCTCGCACCTTCGTAAATGACTGCGCCCTTCGCGTTGCGCAGGTAGCGCTCGACGTCGTACTCGTCGCTGAAGCCGTACGCGCCGTGCACCTGGATCGCTTCCAGCGCCGCCTTGACGCTCATATCTGTAGCGAACCACTTGGCGACCGCCGTCTCGCGCGTGTTGCGCTGGCCTTCGTTCTTCATCCATCCGGCGCGCAGAATCAGCAGGCGTGCGGCATCGTACCACTGCTGCATGTACGCGATCTTCTGCTTGATCAACTGGTGTTCCGCGATAGGCTTGCCAAAGGTGCGCCGCTCCAGCGAATATTTGATGCTGTCTTCCAGGCACGCGCGGATCAGGCCCACCGCGCCCGCGCCGACCGTGTAGCGACCGTTGTCCAGGCAGCTCATGGCGATGTAGAAGCCTTCGCCCTCTTCACCGATGCGGTTTTCGGCAGGCACTTCGACGTCCTGCATGGCGACCCACCCGGTCGATCCGGCGCGCACGCCGAGCTTGCCGTGAATATCGCCTGTGGACACGCCTTTCATGTCGCTGGTGATCATGAACGCGGTGATGCCCTTGTGCGCGGGCTGCGCCGCCGGGTCGGTCTTGGCAAACACCAGAATGTGATCGGCCTTCGTGGCGAGGCTGATCCACATCTTTTCGCCGTTGAGCACGTACACGTCTCCCTCACGGCGAGCCGTGGCGTGCATGCTCACCGGGTCGCTGCCCGCGTCCGGCTCCGTCAGCCCGAACGCGCCGATCTTCTCACCGCGCGCCTGCGGGACCAGGAGCCGCTGCTTTTGCTCCTCCGTGCCCCACTGCAGCAGCGCCATGCTGTTCAGGCCCATATGCACCGACATCACCACGCGCAGGCTGGTATCGACGCGCTCCAACTCCTCACAGACGAGGGCGAGCGTCAAATAGTCGAAGCCCTGGCCACCGTAGCGCACCGGGATGTTGATTCCCAAAATACCCAGCTCGGCCATACGAGGTAACACGCGGGGATGGGGCTGCTGTTTGCGGTCCCACTCCTTCAGCGTGGGGTAGATCTCGCGCTGAGCGAAATCGCGGACCATCTGCTGAGCCATCACGTGTTCTTCGGAAAGCGAAAAGTCCATCGTACAAACGTCCTTTTGAGTGCGAGCGGAGAAACGAAGCCAGACGCCAACACCCGACCGGGCATCCAGGCAGCGCGTTTCTCCTGTTTCATTATAGCATTTTGACTTGTCTTGAGCAGGCGGCGGGCCTCGCCACGCAGGTTAATCGTCGAAGAGGATCACGATAAACCGCTTGGGGCCGTGCATGCCAATTGCCATCGTTTGTTCGATATCCGCCGTCTTGCTTGGGCCGCTGATGATCGTCATCATCGCGGGCTGCGCACCGGATCGCGCCGCTGTAAATGTGAACAGATCCGTCGTCAAGCGCGACGCGGGTACCAGCGCAACATGCACGGGCGGCAGCAGCGTCGCCAGACGGCTGCGCCCTGGCCCGCTGGTCACGATGATCGAGCCGGTTTCGGCCAGCGCGGCATCGGCGCTGCTCACGCCCACATCGGCGGACGCGCAAAACGCGCGCAGATCGCCGTCGGACTGCCCGGCGACGTGCAGCGTGCGCTCCGGCCAGCGCCCTGCCCAATCCATCCCGGCCAGCAGACTGTCGCCATTGACCACCACAGACTGCGCGCCCAGATCGGCCAGCGTACTGTCCAGGGCGGCCAGCGCCTCGTCCAGCGACCCGGCGCGGATCGTCTCGCCCTTGACCTTGCGCAGTGATTCTTCAAACCGGTCGCGCAGATCCTCAAAGTGGCGGCGCGAGCGCCACACGGGCGGCGGCGTCGCATCCCGGCGCTGTGCGGCCACACGGGCCATGATCTCGTCACGCGCTGAGGCCATCACTGCCCCCTTCCCGCTCCAATTCGCTCCACTGCGCCCGGAACGACCGTTTCGCCAGCGCGGGCAGCGCCCGGTCCCCGCCCAGATTGAGCGGTCCCGGCGGGCGCAGCCCTCCTTTGCGCACAAACGGACGCTGGAAGAAGCGCCCCAGCGCGGTAAAGGTCCGGTACAGGCGCGGGTGCGCCATCACGGTGGCTGCCGCGCTCTCGACGAAGTGTTCCGGTCGGCTGACCACGTGACGCTGCACTTCTTCGGCGCGCAGGGCCAGCAGCATCCGGGGAATATCGATGCGCGCGGGGCAGGCTTCCAGGCACGCCCCGCACAGCGAGCTTGCGTGCGGCAGCGCGGCGTATTCTTCCAGCCCAAACATCAGCGGGACCAGTACCGCGCCTATCGGCCCGCTGTAGGGGTGGCCGTAGGTATGGCCGCCCACTTCCTGGTACACCGGGCAGGCATTCAAACACGCGCCGCAGCGAATGCACTGCAGCACTTCCTCGTACTGCGTGCCCAACTGGCGGCTGCGTCCGTTATCCAGAAAAACGACGTGCACCTCTTGCGGCCCATCGGGATCGTCCGCGCGGGCCGGACCGGTGATCGCGGTGGTGTAAATCGAGAGCGGCTGTCCCGTCGCGCTGCGCGCCAGCAGTTGCAGCCACGCCGCCGCGTCGTCCCAGGTGGGCGCGACCTTCTCGATGCCCACGACGGCGATATGAACCGGCGGCGCGCTCGTCACCAGCCGCCCGTTGCCCTCGTTGGTGACCAGCACGACCGTGCCCGTCTCCGCTACGGCGATATTCCCGCCGCTGATGCCGATGCCCGCCGCCAGGAATTTCTCACGCAAGATGCCGCGCGCCAGTTCGGTCATGCCGGGGATGTCGTCCGGCGGCATCACACGCCCGGCCTCCTGGCTGAACAGCTCCGCGACCTGTTCGCGCGTCTTGTGCAGCGCCGGACCGACGATGTGCGCGGGCGTCTCGCCTGCCAACTGGATGATCCACTCGCCCAGGTCCGTCTCGACCGGATCGATCCCTGCCGCCGCGAGCGCCTGATTCAAATGAATCTCTTCGCTCGCCATCGACTTCGACTTGACGACCAGATCCGCGCCATGATCGCGCGCGATGCTCAGCACGATCCCGCGCGCCTCGGCAGCGTCTCGTGCCCAATGCACCTGCGCTCCCGCCGCCGTCGCGTTACGCTCGAACGTTTCCAGGTGATCGGCCAGCCGCGCCAACGTCGAGGAACGGATCGTCTTGAAGTGATCGCGCAAAACGTCCGCGTCGGGCAGTTCTTCCAACGCCGACGCGCGCCCGGTGCGGAAATTCAGCGTCGCGCCGTCGATAGCGCGCTGAAGCATCGGATCGTGAATCGCACGGATCGCCTGGGTACGGAACTGGGGGAACGTTGCGCCAACATTCGGCTCGCTCATCGGGTCAGCTCCTCCAACACGGTGGCGACGTGCTCGATGCGCAGCCCTTCGGCCAGCCCGCGCATCTGCATCAGGCAGCCGGGATCGGCGGTCACCATCAGATCGGTTTCGGTCGCCACGGCGCGGCGCAGCTTTTCACCCGTCATCGCGTTAGACAGTTCCGGCATGCGGACCGAGAAGATGCCGCCGAAGCCGCAGCAGCGCCCCGGATCGACCATCTCGACCAGCGTGCAGCCCGCCGCCTCCAGCAGCGAGCGCGGCTCGTCGTGCAGGTGCAGCATGCGGTTCATGTGGCACGAATCGTGATAGGTCACACGCGGCGCGTGAGGGTTGGCCTGCGGCTGCCACTGCGCCTGGTGCACCAGGAACTCGCTCAGTTCGTAGGTTTTCGCGGCCAGGGCTTGCGCACGCGCGTGCCAGTCCGGCCACGGCTCCAGCAGGTGCGGATACTCCGCGCGCATCATTGTCGTGCACGATCCGCTCGGCGCGACCACCGCGTCATAAGGCTCGAAGATCTCGATTGCGCGCTTGACCAGCGGCAGCGCGCGCTCGCGGAACCCGCTGTTAAAAAAGGGCTGTCCGCAGCACGTCTGCTCCTGCGGGAACTCGACGGTATAGCCCGCCCGCCGCAGCAGCCGCACGGCAGCCATCCCCACTTCCGGCATGACCTGATCCACGATGCAGGTCACCATCAATGCAATGCGTTTTGATTCGGCCATCATCAGCCGCCCATTGTCTGCATATCCCGGCCAAGGAGGTAATAAAAACTTTCGGATCGCAAAAAGAGCTTAATTTACCGCCTGCATTTTCCATGCGTTATTGTGCCACAAAGCCCACTCAGATGCGAGTTTCGCGCGGTGTCACTCCTGCTTGACGTACCCCAGCAGCAGCACCAGCGCCGCCACATCGATCAGGGCAGCAGCAGCCCCGCTCGCCAAAATCCCGACGCCCAGCAGCGGCGGCCCGATCAGCGTCCCGGCCATACGCCCCAGCGATGTAATCGCGGAATTACCCGCCATCAGCGTGGCGCGAGCCGAGGGCACAAGTTCGGTCATCAGCGGAATGCTGCTCACAATGGCAAACTCGAATGTGATGAAAAACAGAAACAGTCCAGCCAGCGCGCCTTCACGCGTGGTACCCAACCCCGGCAGCAGCAGCCCCGCCACGGCGTTCGTGCCGATGCCCAGCGCCACCG
>NZ_DAISHJ010000182.1:0-7046 GCF_036822615.1 Aggregatilinea sp.
TGGGTTGGAGAGGGGAGACAAGCAGCGCCCGATGGGGTTTTGTAGGGGCGGGTTTATAACCCGCCCTGGTTTGCCGGATTTAAAAGTGAAAGAGCATGAAACCCGCCCCTACAGATTGCGTGGAAATGCGCGAGTGAGAAGCCGTTTTTCTCTCTCAAAGCGGGCAAAACGCGCGCTTACTTGTTGGTGCGGTCCAGCCAAGCGATCACGGCGGGGGCGAGGTCCGGTTCCAGCATGAACAGCGTCGTGCAGCACGCGCCGTGATCGTACAGGCGGGCCTGCACGTCACCGGTCGCCAGCGCGAACAGGGCGCGGGTCGCTTCGGCGTCCAGCTCGTCACCTTGCCCGGCGGCGAAAAAGATCGGGCGCGCGCCCATTGCTTCGACCGCATCCGCCGTGGTCAGTCCATTGACGTCCAGGCGCGGCGAGAGCGATACGACCGTGCGCAGCGCTTCGTCCTTCGCCATCACGCGCAGACCCAGGTCGCCGCCGATGCTCGATCCGACGATGCTCACGCGCTCGGGATCGATGCCCGGCTGCTCGCGCAGCCACGCCAGCCACAGGTGCGCGTCGCTTTCCATCGACTGCCAGTCGGACGTCTCGCCGCCGCTTTCACCGTAGCCGCGCAGATCGACCGTGACCAGCGCGTATCCGGCGTCTTGCGCGATGGGGATGAAGTCGATGAAGGTTTCTTTCTTCGAGCCGCTGTGATGCATCAACAGCAGGGCGCGGGCCGGATCGTCCGCGTTTTCGGGCGGTGCGTAGTAGCTGCCGACCAGCACGATCCCATCCGGCGCGGTGATCTCGACACGCTCCGGGGTAGGGCCCTGGGCGGCGGCAGGCGGGATGCCCGGCGTCGCAGTGGTGGCGAGGAGGGCGAGCAGGGCGGCGGATATCAGTGTGCGGCGCATGGGGAAAATCCTTTCGGCTCAAAAGGGGACTTAGTAAGTGCAGGGTTATACGGAGTCGCAAGACCATTTCGTCAGCGGACGGGCGGGCAGCGAGATAAGGGGGCGCGATGGCGGTCGAGTTCGAGGTGCAGGTGGAATGGGAGGCGGGGGTGTGGCAGGACGAAACGCCGTATCTGCGGCGGGCGCGGATCCGCTCCGGCTTCGCGCAGGCGGGCGATCCGGTGGCGGGGCCGGGCGAGTGCGTGCTGACGCTGGATAACCGGACGCGGCGCTTCAGTCCGGGGAACGCGGCGGGGTCGCTGGCAGGACTGCTGCGTCCCCGGCGGCGCGTGCGGGTGACGGCGGCGGATGACGACGGGACGCATACGCTGTTCGCGGGGACGATCGACCGTATCACGCCGGACGCGGGATCGTGGGGCGCGGGCGAGGTCGAGATCGCCTCTTCCGACGCGATCCCGCTGCTGGCACGGGCACGGATCGGCGTGCCGCACGAGGACAGCAAGCCGGTCGCAGAGGCGGTCGAAGCGGTGATCGCGCAGGTCACCGCGCCGCCCGCCGCCAGCCTGGACGACAACGGCGATACGCTGGCGCACTACGGGCGCGCGTGGCCGCCGGAATCTACCACCGCGCTCGACGCGCTGCGCCTGATCTGCGAGACGGTGTACGGGCGATTTTTCATCACGCGCGGCGGGCAGGTGACCTTTCACAGCCGCGAGCGCGCGCAGACGCCGCTGGCCGCACCCGTGCTGGTCGTGGATACGAGCACGCCGCTGGACGGGCTGCGGGTGAGCATGGGCATCGAGCCGGTGCTCAACCAGGCGCAGGTCACCGTGTATCCGGTCGAGACGCTGGGCGCGCTGCAGCTCATCTGGGCGGCGCGGACGGTGCTGCGGCTGGCTCCCGGTGAGACGCGCACGATCTACGGCCTGTTCCGTGATGCCGCCGGGACGCGCGTGGGGGCAGTCAACGTGCCGCCGCTCGTCGCGGGGACGGATTACCAGATCTGGACCCACCCCGACGCGACCGGCTACAACCTGACCACCGCGCCGGGCGTCAGCGTGACGGCGCAGGCGGAGGCGACGCGCGTCGAGATCACGCTGGCCAACGCGACGACACACGTGCTCTACGTGACGCGGCTGCAGGTGTGGGGCCAGCCCATCGTCACGTACGACCCGATCACGCTGGCTGCTGAGAATGTGGACAGTCTGGACGCCTACGAGCTCCGCGCGCGGGCGCTCGACCTGCCGATGCAGCCCGATCCGGTGTTCGGGCTGGCGCTGGCGCAGTACCTCGTCGGGCGATTTGGCGCGGCGGCGCTGAACGCGGAGCGGATCGAGGTGCGCGACCGGGCGCGGATCGGCGCGGCGAGCGTATTTGCCGTGGAGCTGATGGACAAGGTGTTGATCGACGATCCGCAGAGCGGCATGGAGGGCGCGGCGCATTGGGTGCGCGCCGTCACGTACGACATCGAGCGCGGCGGGTTCGCGGCGACCCTGTTTTTGGAGCGCGCCGACGAGCAGACGTACTGCCTGCTCGATGCGCCCGATTTCGCCGTGCTGGATGCCAGCGCCGTGTTGGGGCTGTAGGCTGGCGCGGGGGCATTGAGGAAAAGCGGCAGCGAGGGGAAACGTCAAAGGCCACCTCACCCCCTGCCCCCTCTCCAACCCAGATTGGAGAGGGGGAAAGGCAAAAGTGTGAGGCAGCGGGTGGTATGGCACGAACGCGTTGTTTTTAGCCGAGGAGGAAAGGGATGCCCTGGACCACACCAAAAACCTGGAACGTCAACGAGCTGCTGACGGCGGCGGCGCTCAATACGCACCTGCGCGACAACCTGAACGCGCTCAAGGAGCCGCCCACGGGGATCGCGGCGGTTCCCTCAACGTACACGACCACCTCGACCAGCTTCGTGACCATCGACGCGGCAAATCTGGCGGCGACGCTCACGACCAGCGGCGGCAACGTGCTGATCGGGTTCACCGGGGCGTGGGCGATCGGGGCGGTGGGGTATCTCGCCTACCTGACGATCACGATGGATAACGTGAACGTCGCCGGGGTCAACGGTGTCGCGCTGACGTCGGTGGGCGGGGCGGTGCCGCTGGCGCTCAACTACCTGCTGACGGGCGTAGCGGCGGGGGCGCATACGTTTCGCTTGCAGTGGCGGGTAACGGGCAACACGGCGACGTTGTATTCGTTGGGGCAGTTGTGGGCGCGGGAGGTGAGCTGATGGCGGATGGGATCGGGCAGGCGGGCGAGGAGGCCCCGGTGGTGGAGATCGCCGTCGAGAAAGCGGCGATCAACCCGGCGCGGCTGCAGGAGGAACTGGCGGCGGCGTTGGGCGAGGGCTACGTCGGGCTGAGCACGGGCGGCAAGCCGGGGGCGGTGCGCGTGTTCTTGCGCGACAAAGCGGACACGGAACGGGCGCGCGGGCTGGTGGCGGCGCACGACGCGGCGAAGCTCAGCACGGATCAGCAGAAGGAAGCGGATCGCGCGGCGGTGATCAAGCAGCTGCGTGGCAAAGCGTGGGCGGCCTGGACCGCCCAGGATAAGGAGGAGGCGCTGCGGATTCTGGCCGAGCGGCTGCTGGACGGCGCGTAACCGTTCGCGGCGCGCGGCGATTTTCGTCCGGGTGGGGCACGAAAGGATGGTGGGGTATGTCGTTGGACAAGCTGGTATCGCCGGAGATGGTAGAGGTGTGGCGGCTGTTGGGCGCGCTGCTGGGGACGCTGGCGCTGCTCGCGGCGACGCTGTGGGTTGGCAGGCAGATGGCAGGGCAGGTGCGTGGCGTGTGGCGCGCGGTGCGGGGGTACGAGGATACGGCGCTGCGGGCGGTGGACCAGCCGACCGATCCCGTGATCGTGCAGTTGGCGCGCTGGTCGGGCGTGCCCGCCGGGATCTGGGCGGCGTTTCTGCCCGTGTTCCTGTCGGCGCTGGCCGCCGGGCTGGATCGCGCGCTGGCGGAGGAGGCGCCGGGCGAGTAGAGGGGCGGCAGGGCGATCTCACCCCCGGTCCCTGTCCACCTTGATTGGAGAGGGGAGACAGGCAGCGCGTGACCGGATTTTGTAGGGGCGGGTTTCTAACCCGCCCTGGTTTTGCCCAGATCCAATAGTTAAAGAGCATCGGTGCGTCCCATGCGCACCGAGTTGACGGATTGATGGGCGTCTGATCCCGACGATGAACAGGTAATCAGGGAGCACGTCGCCGGGCCGGGGGTGCGTAGGGGTAGAGCTTCCCGGTCTTGCTGACGGCGGGCGATGCAAGCATCGCCCCTACGAAAAGCAGGGTCGCCGTGTGTATATGGGGCGGAGCGCATACGGTCCGGCAGGTGCTAGGGACGAAAAAGGGCGGGTCACAGACCCGCCCCTACATGCCTGATCGTGGCTAACGGTTGGTTTTTAGTCGAACACCAGCTCGCTGCGGTGCTCGCGGTACCACGCGATCGTGCGGCGCAGGCCCTCGCGGAAATCCGTCTGCGACTCGAAGCCGAAGCGCTCCTTCGCGCGCGACACGTCTAGCTTGCGGCGCGGCTGGCCGTTGGGCTTGGTGGTGTCCCACACGATGTCGCCCTCGAAGCCGGTCAGATCCGCGATCAACTCGACCAGATCCTTGATCGAGATCTCGTTGCTGGATCCCAGATTCACCGGATCGGAGTCGTTGTAATTTTCCGCCGCCATCACGATGCCGCGCGCGGCGTCTTCGACGTAGAGGAACTCGCGGGTGGGGCTGCCGTCGCCCCAGGCGACGATCTGGTGCTCGCCTGCTTCCTGCGCGTCGATGATCTTCTTGATCAGCGCCGGGATCACGTGCGACGAGGACGGGTCGAAGTTGTCGTTGGGGCCATAGAGGTTCACCGGCAGCAGGTAGACGCTGTTGAAGCCGTATTCCTGGCGGTAGGCCTGGCTCTGGACCAGCAGCACCTTTTTGGCGATGCCGTAGGGGGCATTCGTTTCTTCAGGGTAGCCGCTCCACAGGTCTTCTTCCTTGAACGGCACGGGCGTGTACTTGGGATAGGCGCAGATCGTCCCCACGATCACGGCCTTGTCCAGCCCGGCGCGGCGCGCGTGCTCCACCGAGAGCGCGCCCATCATCAGGTTGTCGTAAAAGAAGCTGCCGGGATGCTCGCGGTTGATGCCGATGCCGCCCACGGTCGCCGCCAGATGAATGAGCATCGTCGCGGGCAGCTCGCGGTACATGCGCTCAACCTCGACTTCATTGCGCAGATCGTATTCGCTGCGTCCCAGCGGATACACCTTTTCCGCGCCGCACGATTCCAGCTCTTGCACCACGTACCGCCCCAGAAACCCGCGGCCCCCGGTCACGATCACCCGTTGTTTGCTCCAAAACTCAGAATTCGGCGTACCGTTCATTACTGTCTCCTCACAGGTCCCCACCGCGGATGGCCCTTTGCTTATAGTTCAATTAAGGCAAGGATAATTATACAAAAATGCGCAGGCGTGTGCTAGCGCAAGCCGGGGATCGAAGTGAATTTCTCATGAAAAAGCCGTTCCGCCGGGTCCGCAGACCGGGCGGCGCATTGATAGAAGCTAACAATTCATTTACAATTGAAATGTTCGTCTTACCTCCGCACAAGGAGCACTATTTATGGTCAATAAAATTAAGCATTTCATTTTAATCATGGCCCTGTTGTGTTCCGTCACGCCTGTATTGGCGCAGGGGGATGATCTGCCCAACAGCGGCGCAATCGAGTCGGCAGGGATCACATTCCGGTACCCGGACGGCTGGGAAATCGTGGACGACGCCAATGCCGCGCTGCACCTGACGACCGGCACGGTCGATCTGGCCGCCAACTGGTACGCGCCCGACATGCTGGCCGAGTACGGGTTCGAGATGGGCGACGTGGCCTCGGTGATGCAGATCTTGCAGTTCAACCCGGCGGACGTATCGGTCATCTACGACTGGACGCTGGTGCAGGATATGACCGTGGGCGGCCAGCAGATTTCCACCTATGAGTTCATCGACACCGATCGCACCGGCCCGTATGCCATGCTGCTGGCGGCATTTGCCGCGCCGGACGGCACGGTCTTCACCGCGGATATTTACCCCGTGCAGGGCAACACGATCCCCATGACGCTGCGCGAAGAGGCGCTGCTGACGCTCGCCTCGTTCGAGATCCTGCCGCTCCCGGCGGAGGGCGGCGACACGTCCGAGTACGACTATATCTTCGAGGAGCCGGGCATCGGCATCATGCTGCCCGGATCGTGGCAGGTGATGACCGAAGCGAACGGATTCGTCCGGCTGGAAAGCGACGAGACCTATCTCGATCCGTACTGGTATTTCAACGAAGGCACGACACCGGGCACGGAAGACGATATTCCCTCGGTGCTGGAAGATGTCGCTTCCGGCGTGGACGCGCCGTACGATCCGGCCCGGATCGACGTGGTCGAGGTCGAGGGCCGCAGCGTGACGACCCTGTCGTACGACGATACGTTTGCGAACAACAACGTCGAGTACACGGGCGTGATGGCGGGCGTGCTGCTGGAAGACGGCACGATCTTCGCCGCCGACATTTACCCCATGTACGGCAGCGAGATCACCGAGCTGGATGCCGCGCTGAGCCTGATCGCGGGCGCACACAGCGTCGCGGCGGACGCGGGCGACGTGCCATCTGTGGGCATCGATCCGGTGAGCATGGGCGCGGACGATCAGTGGTTCGACCTGGATGGCATGGGGCTGGGCTTCACCTATCCGGCCAGTTGGACGTTGGAAGCGACCGACGATGGGTATCCGTTCCTGCGCAGCGCTTCGACCGATATGGACCCGTACTTCGTCCTGCCCGAAGAATTCGCTTCGCACGGCATCGTCGCGGGCGATCCGGGCAGCGCGATCATGATGATGCTGCGCGCGCGGGGGCTGGATCGCGGCGTGTCGTCGTCGATGTTGGAGCGGTCCACGCTCAACGGGCGTGACATCGTGACGTATGGCACGCTCGTAACAAACGGCTCGGTGACGTATGATACGATTTTTGCAGCGGTCGAAGTCGAAAGCGGCGCGATGGTGATGGCGGCCATCTACCCCACGGCGGGCGGCACGCTGATCGACGGGAACGAGGCGCTGGAGATCTTGGTCACGGCCACGTCCGGCTAGAGCATGTTATGCACTTGTAGTCCCCCATCCCCC
>NZ_DAISHJ010000183.1:0-6944 GCF_036822615.1 Aggregatilinea sp.
GGGCGCAGGCCGGACGGGTCGCGCCCGGCGCGAATATGAGTCACGCGGAACGGCACACCCAAAATGCAGCTCAGGGTTAGCGCCGACCGGACAATTTGCCCTCCGCCTTCGCCCTGACTTCCATCCAGGGTCAGCATCATGGCGTTGCTCTCCTCGTTCATACGTTGTGAGATCCCGGTGATTCTCGGCGCGCTGCCCCGTCCTGTGGCCCCCGACTCTATGCAAGGGGAAAATGGGCGGGGCAAGCCTCGCATCTACGCAGAACAGCAGCGTATGTCCGCCCTGGCGGGGGTTCGATTATACCGGGCGCTACTGCACGTCGCCTTCGGATTCGGCGGGAGCCAGAACGGGCACGGACCCGACCAGCAGGCGCTCGCCGTGCAGCTCGCCGTGGCGATCGATCACGCGCAGGTGGTTGTCGATAGCGGCCACCTCGCCGGTAAATGCACCGATCGTCAGCGGATAGTCGCCCGCGCGCACCCGGTCGCTCAGCCAGAGGTAGGACACCTGGATGAAAATGTCGCGGTTCCTCAGCTCGGACGGCACCACGCTGATCGTGTTCGACTCAGCGAGCGGCTGAAGGCGCGGATTCAGATAGGCCAGCAGGTGCACGAAGACGCCCAGATTCGTGGGCAGCGGGCCATCCACGCGCCAGTACGACGCCAGCACGATCGGTTCGCCGCCTGCCGTGTGCGGCGTCAGGCCGCGCGGATCGTAACCCGCGAAGGTCACGTTGCGTTCCAGCGTCACCGGAAGCTGCGCCGGAAGACTGCCGCCGCCGTTCGTTTCGGGCAGATAAAACGCCGGGGCGACGCTGTTCCAGTAGCCGCCGAGGTCGCGGATGCGCTGCTCGACGTTGAGCGCCAGCACCGAGCCATCGGGCAGATCGTTCACGCGCAGATCCGTCGCATCCTCGAGCCATTCGGCCAGCTCCGGCGGCATCAGCGTGCGGTAGTCGGGGTCCGCGAATACGAGGCGCATCGGTGCGCCCGCGTTGACGAATACCAGCCCGCTCCGGCAGTCCACGCTGCGCAGGCTGACGTCTTCGCGGTGCATCATCAGCGGCAGGATCTGGCGCGGAGATAGGCCGATCGCGTTGGGCATATCCAGCGGAATCATGCAGATCACCGCCGGACTGTCGTCAGGCGAGCGGTCGAGATAGGCCGCGACGCGCCCCAGATCCGCATGATAGGCCGCATCCGCATCCGCGTGCTCGCCCCACTGCGCGAACACCCGGTTCCAGGTCAGCGCGACATTCACCACCAGGATCGCCGCCGCCAGCGCCGTCACCCAACGCACCGCGTTGGCGCGGCTGCGCAGGCTGAGCGCGCGCCACACCACCATCACGCCGACCGCGGGCAGAATATACAACGCGGGCAGCGCCACGAGATTGGCGGAAAACGTCGATTCAGAGCCGATCCACACGTCCGTCGCCAGCCCGGCCAGCAGCGAGAGCAGCATCAGCGCATAACGCGGCTCGCGCCAACGATGAACGGCGCGCACCGTGCCGATCACCAGCAGCAGCGAGAGCGCCGGGCCAAGCAGCGCCAGCCCCGGCAGGTTGTAGGTTATGCGCGTGTCGCCCTTCCAGACGAGGCCGCCGATCGCGCTCAGGACGCCGTTCACCAGATCGGTGATGCCGCGCGGACGCGCCGTGATATAGATATCCGGCTCGCTGGCGCTCAGCTCGCGCAGCGTCGAGGTGAGGTACGGCAGCGCGACGATCGTCGCCAGCATCAGCACAAAAAACACGATGCTCCAGATCCGGCGCGACATCGGCTGGTGGGTGACCAGCAGGTGCACGAAAAACAGCGCGCCCAACGGCCCCAGCACCAGAGTCGTGTAGTGCAGGTAGCCGGACGCGCCAAACAGCATCGCCACCAGCGCAAACGTGATGGTCGACGGCGCGCGGAAGTGCACCGTCCGCCCCACGTGGAACGCGACGGCGAGCGTGAACAACAGCAGCAGCACGTAAAACGGCACCAGCGATTCGCTCGTCGCGGTGCGTGCCAGCAGCACCGCGTGCGTATTGACGCTCATCGCGCCCAGCGCCATCAGCGCCACGTAGCGCCCGAACAACCGCCGCGCCAGCGCGTACAACAGCGCCAGCGACAGCAAACTGGCCCAAAACGACAGCATGCGATAGCCGAGCAGGCCATCGCCTACGGCCCTGGTCACGATCGCGTTTGCCACGGCGTACAGCCCGGACCGCCCGTGATCGTCACCAACCTGATAGTACACGGCGATATTCCCGGTCTGAACCGCTTCGGTCAGCCGGACGTACGCCAATTCCTCGTCGCTGAAGCCGGACGGCACCCGCGACAAATCCCAAGATCTGAACACCGCCGCCAGCAGCAGCAGGAGCGTGACTAAAATGAGTTCTATTCGCCGGTTCAAGAGCGATCCTTGCTGGTCGAAAGGCCCGAAAAAAAGAGGTGCGGCGGCTCGTGGCAGGCCGACCACCCTCTTTTATCCGGGGAGCAGCGGCAGCCTGACCCGCAGCCGACTTTTGACGTGCCGCCTATTGTAGCATGCTCCGCGAAACAGCGGTTAGCCGTAAGCGACAAGCGCAAAAGCAACCTCACCCCCAGCCCCTCTCCAATTGGATTGGAGAGGGGAGACAAACAGCGCCGGATTGAACTGCCCTTACACAACAGCTCACGCCAGGGCAATCCGTGCGTATCAGTTCGGGCAGGTAAGCGGCTGGAGCGTCGTCGCCTCCGGCGCACCGGGATCGCGCGCCGGGATCACCGTATCGCCCGATACCTTTTCCATGTTCGCCAGGGCGACAAAGGCCGGGCGGTACGTCTTGGGCGGGAAGCCCGGCAGGTCGATGGCCCACCAGTATTCCTCGTCGTCAGGCGTCCAGTCGAAGTCGGACAGGTAAATGGTCGTCATCAGGCCCAACCACGGACGCCAGTGCGCCGCCGCCCACTGGTACGCGCCCACCAGATACTCGGCCTGCTGCTCGTCGGTGACGGCGTGCCAGGCGTAGTCGGGGTGCACCGTGTCGGTGGTCCAGCCCATTTCGAGGATGGCGATCTGCTTGGCCGCGTCGCCCTCGTCCACCATGATCGCGCGCATGTCCTCGACGTGGCGGAAGACGCGCCAGCGGTTGCCGTCGTACTGCTCGGCGGCGGCGTCCGGCGACATGTCCGGCGGATCGCCGTAGCCCGGCGCGTTGAGGCCGAGCACGTCGAACCACTCGGACGCACCCGCGTCGTACATCTGGCGCAGGTAAACCATGTCGGGGATGACGGCGGGCGAAACGGTCCCGGTGGGGGCCAGCCCGGCGGAAATCACGATCGCGTCGGGATCGGCGGCGTGGATGGCCTGCGAGCACGTCTTCAGCAAACTGACGTACCCCTCGGCGTTGGGCGAGCGCCCGCCCCATTCGCGGTCGAGGTTCGGCTCGTTCCAGACCTGATAGGCGGCGATCTGCCCTTTGTAACGCGCGGCCAGCGTCCCGCAGAACTCGCCCCACTCGTCCAAATCGACGGGCGGCGCGGCGGCATCGCTGCCGGACGCGGCGGCCCATTCGGGCGCGTGATCGATTCGCGCGACGATCTCGCGGCCCCGGCACTGCGCCTCGGACACAACCGCGTCGGCCTGCTGCCAGTGCCATTCATCGTTGAGCGGCTCGACGTCCGCCCAGGCGAATATCTGCTTGACGTGGGTGAAGTTCATCAGGCGCATCGCGTCCAGGTCATAGGGGCGCGTGGTCCCGTTCCACCACAGGAACGCCTGAATACCGTACGTCAGCGAGGGAAAAGCAGGATCGGTGACCGCATCGGGGGCAAGATCGTAAGGCGTGGGCAGCGGGTTGATCTCTGTTGGCGCGGTGGGGTTATCGGAGCGGCTGCACCCGCCCACGGCGAGCAGCAGCGCGGCCAACAGCCCGATCCACGCCAGATGTCGAATACGCCGCCGACCGCTCGCGGCGGGCCGCAAAGCGGCCTGATGGCACTCTTCCAACCGTTTGCCTCCCTCTTGGGCCCCCCGCCCCCAGACACAATACGGCGGGCACACGGCCCGCCGGGTGATTCATCAAACTTACCGGGGCAGGCCAACCGCCCGCCCCGGTTCAGGGTCAAGCGTTACTGAAGCGTCTTGCTGCGGAAATCGTACGCGCCGATCGCCTCATAGGCGGGCGCGGGAACCCAGTTGGGCCGCAGCAGCGAATAGGGCACGTTGTCGTTGGTGGCGTCCCAACCGGCCTGCGCACCGTAGTTCAGGTTCCAGATGAACGCGATCCAGACCGTACCCCAGCTTTCCATTTCCTGAATGGCTTCGTTGAAGTACTGCGCCTGCTCGGCCAGGGTGTTGTCCTGCGCGAACTCGAAGCCCCGCGGCATCGCGCTCAGGTCCTCGACCACGGGCCAGCCGAACTCGGTGATGCACAGCTTCTTATCGCTGCCCGCGTTCTGAATGCGCTGGCTGTAGCCCTGAAGCGTGCTGTAGAACGACCAACTGTGGTGCGGGTTATCGAACGGGCCGCGGAAGATGGCGCTCGGATCGTTCGGAACGTTGTTCCAGGGGATCGTCGGGCCGATGTTGTAGCCGTTGTGGTGCGCGCCCACGCAGTCGGCGTAGTCGAGCATGCCCGCGTTGATCAGCATTTCCATGTACACGAAGTCGTCGTACGCCCCCACGCCGTCATTGACGCCCGTCGGGGACAGCGCACCGCTGATGACGACGATGTTCGGGTCCACGGCCTTGATCGCGTCGTGGGCAGCCTGAAGCAGCGCCACGTAGCGGCTGGGCTGGAGGCCGTACACCGACGCCCATTCGCGGTCGATGTTCATCTCGTTCCACACCTCGATGGCGTGGATCTGGCCCGGATAGCGCTGAAGCAGGGTCGTCAAGAAGTTGGAATAGGTCTGCGGATCGGCGGGCGGGCCGACTTCATCCAGGCGCTGGTTGCCCTGCTCGCGCGCCCAATCGGGCGCGGTCACGACGCTGAGCATCACGCGGACCTGCGCTTTGGCGGTTTCTTCCATGGTGGTGTCCAGCGCGGCCCAGTCATACTGCCCCTGCACCGGCTCGACATCTTCCCAACGGACCTGCTGCTTGATCCACGGCAGCTTGAGCTTGTCTACGACTTCGCCCATCCAGATCTGGTAGACGGTCGGATCGGGATTCTCCTGCACCTGGACGCCCAACTGGAAGACGTCGGGCACAGGACCAGAGAGATCCACACCGCCAGACGCCGCCGGTTCTTCGACGGGCGCTTCGGCTTCGGTTCCAGGGAAGGGCGTGGGGGTCGGCACGCCGGTGGCCTGCTGTGCAGCAGCATCCCGATCAGCGCCCGGCAAGGCGGCCACACTGATGTCGCCGCCGCTGTTGCTGCCGCCGTTGTTGATCAGGCCGGTCGCGTAGTAAATTCCGGCGAAGGTCACCGCGCCCATGAAGAGGGTTACCCCCAACCAAGCGACGACAAACCCGCGCATCTGGCGCTGCCGCTGCCGCGCAACCATTGACGTTTGCATAACGCTCGTTCCTCCTGCCCAAGTTAACGACAAATCGCTCATAGCTGCCGGGGGCGCGTCTGCGCCGTCCCAGCCTTCTACCGGGCACAAATTCGGCGGCAGACTGGCGCATCTACCGCTGTTCGTCCCGAGGAGCTTTTTCCATTATAGCGCCGCTTGTTCGCTTGGCCAGTCCCAGAGGTACGGAGGTACTCTTGAAGCGGCCCGGCGGTCAAGAGGCACAAGCGATCGATTGTAGCGTAAATTTCGCTCCGGCAAGCAACGCTCGCCCTACGCCCGGATCACGCGCACCGGCCAGCGGCCCGCCTTGGCGCGCAGATAGGCGTCGCGCCGCACGGCGTAGGCGGGGTCCAGCGCCGAGAGAGGCCGCGCCATTCCGCCCTGCACCACGTCGGGATCGAGCGTGCGCCGCTTGAGCGTCACCCAGAAATCGGGCACGGCGGCGTCCTGCTCGAAGCGCGTATGAACGGATACCAGCCCAAGCAGCGCATGAAGATCCGCATCGGTCGCGGCGCTCAAACGATCCCACACGGCGCGATCGGTGTCCCACAGATCGGCGGGGGCCAAAATGCCGCGCTCGATCGCCAGCTTGATGGCCCGCGCGATCAGCTCGTACAGCGCCGCTTCACGGTAATTCGAGCGGCTGGCGTCTTCGGCGGCCAGAAACGCGTCCGCCATCCAGCGCGCCGTATCCAAATCATCGCACATCATGCGTCCATCGTGCACCACAAGGCGATCGACCGCGCCGCGCACCTGCTCCGGTGTACCGAGGCCGAGGTCCAGGCTGTCGCGCAGGAAATAGTCCACGCGATCGGCGCACAGCGCGGGCGAAGGCTGTTCCAGCAGCGGGTAGGCGTCCTCGTGCAAAAAGTCGTGCCAGTCGTAGCCGTGGCGCGCGAGGATGGCGGGCAGATCCGTGCCCGCGACGTACTCCGCTTTGGCCGCTTCGTGATAGCTCTCCGGCCCGGCGAAGACGTGATCCGCGACGTGGCTGAAAGCGGTGTGGCTGATGTCGTGCAGCAGCGCGGCGATCTGCTCCGCCAGGGGCACACCTAAACGCCGCACCAGCAGCATCGCGCCGATCGAGTGCTCGGCGCGCGTGAGCGGGTTCACGATGCCCAGCAGGCCGGTAATGCCGTGCTGATAGACGCCGTGCAGCCGCAACATGGCGGCGCTGCCCATCAGGTCGAGCAGCACCGGGTCGTCCAGGTCTACGGAGCCGTACAGTCGATCGTCGTAACGCATGAGCGGTCCTTTGCAGGGATCAGAGAACAGCATAGGGCGGATTCTGCCCCCCATCCCCTGGCCCCTTCCCCCACGCAAGCGGAGGGAAGGGAAGAAAGCAAGACCGGGCGATACAAGCATCGTCCCGACAGATTGGGTGCTGTGAGCGGCGGGGCGCACAGTGATACACCCCGCCGGGAAAAACGCGTGTTACTGTGTTACTTCAGGACC
>NZ_DAISHJ010000184.1:0-2293 GCF_036822615.1 Aggregatilinea sp.
CGGGATCCTCGGTGGCGACAAGCTGCGCCATCGCCAGCCTGCGCCGAGGATGCACCGGGAACGACGGCAGGATGCTCAGCAGCCCGGACAAACACGAGAGACTCGCCCAACCCAGTGCCGAAAGCGATCGCTTCATGTCCCATCTCCTGAACGCGCGCCGTCACATCGGGCCTATTATAGCGTGCTCCCCGCTGCGCACCGCCCCGCCCCCGGACTTCCGGCCTATGCATAAATCCGCCGTATGGACGATTACAGACCGCCGGTTTTCGCGTAGGCTAATAGACGCATAATGTGACTCACGTTGCATCCCCACGCCGCCCAACCGGAACGTAACACTTACAGGAGGAACCCTAACATGACGCTGGAGCATCAAAAAATGGCTTTCGTCGCTGGCGCAGTCAGCCTCGTCACGGTGCTGACGATGATTATGCTGGCTGTGACCGTCGTGCCGTCGCTGGCGCAGCAGCCGCTCACCATCACACCGACCTATGTCGGCACGGCCACCAATCCCGATTCGGTCGTCGTGCTCAACTTCCTGCAAACGCGCGACTACAACGCGTTCAATCCCAACGCGGAGCTGACCAGCCCGCTCCAGGCGGATACGGCCCTGGGGCGTGACGCAGTCGCCGCGCAGCTCAACAGCCTGTTCAACGGGATCTTCACCAACGTCCAGATCGAAGTGACGCACGCCTACTTCATGGATGGCACGGTCGTGGTCGAGTTCATCCTGCACGGCGTCAACACCGGGCCGTTCCTGACCTACTTGCCCACCAACGCCCAGGTATCGCTGCCGATGGTCGGCGTCTTCGAGCTTGAAAACGGCCTGATCCAGCGCCTGCGCCTCTACTTCGACTACCAGACGCTGGTGCACCTGCTCGGCCTGGACGTCACGCCGACCTACGTGCCGCCCGCCGCGACTGCGACCAGCACCTTCACATCCACGCCGTTCTCCACGCCGGGCCTGGATCAACCGCTGACGGCGGAACCCACCGAAGCGGCAACCGAGGTGATGGGAACAGAGGAGCCAATGGGCACTGAGGAGCCGGTCATGACGGTCGAGCCGAGCATGCCGACCGAAGAAGCGCCCGGTCCGATCATGACGGAAGAACCCGCGCCCGTCGGCACGGCAGAGGTAACGAGCTAAACGCGAAAAACGGAGAGTCTGTTTTTCGTACGGGCGGGTCCGTGACCCGCCCGTTTTTTTTGCGCCTATTTTTATGCGGGGGATAAAGCATACCCGTCGGGGCAGTTCATGAATTACCCCATACGTAGCAAGTTAACGGGCGTCAATACGGGCCTACGAGAACATTTGCTGTGAGTCGCCAGAGTTGATGGCCGTAGGGGTAGAGCGTGCTCTACCGGTTTTTTTCTCAACGGGCGATGCAAGCATCGCCAGCCGCCGCGCGGACAAACCAGAAAACCCGCTTCATGCTGTTCATAAGGCGACATCCCTTTGCTCCCTTCCGCCTATGCAAAAAAAACGGGGCTGTGCGCCCCGTTTCCGTGTGTCTATGTTACGCCTTCGCCAGCATGTCGAAGGTCAGGCCGCGCCCGTCCGCGCCGATCTTGACCGTCGTGCCCGGCTGCGGATTTTCGCGCAGCAAGTAGTCGGCCAACTGCTCGCGCACGCTGCGCTGGATGATACGCCGCAGCGGGCGCGCGCCCCATTCGGGGTGCTCGTTTTGCGCCAGCATCCACGTCTTCGACTCCGGCGCGAACTCCAACGTCAGGCCGCGTTCCGCCGCCAGCTTGATCTCCTTGTCCAGCAGCAGATCGAGGATCTGCGCCAGGTCCTCGTCAGACAGCGGATGGAAGATCACGATCTCGTCCAGGCGGTTGAGGAACTCAGGCCGGAACTGGCCGCGCACCTCGTCCATGACCTCCTCGCGCAGCGGATCGTCGATGCTGCCCGTGCCGAGCAGGTGCGCGCCTACGTTGCTGGTCATGATGATCACGGCCTCGCTGAAGTTGGCGACGTTGCCCTGCCCGTCCGTCAGGCGGCCTTCTTCCATCACCTGCAGCAGCACGTCGAGCACGCGGCGGTGCGCTTTTTCGACCTCGTCGAACACCACTACGATATACGGCTGCTCGCGCACGCGGTCGGTGAGCTGGCCGCCGCCCTCGTAGCCGACGTACCCGGGCGGCGCGCCGATCAGGCGGCTGACCGTGTTCTCGTCCATATACTCGGACATGTCGAGCTGCAGCATGGCGTCTTCGCTGCCGAACATGAATTCCGCCAGCGCCTTCGCCAGTTCGGTTTTACCGACGCCGGTCGGCCCCAGGAACAGGAACG
>NZ_DAISHJ010000184.1:2304-6552 GCF_036822615.1 Aggregatilinea sp.
CCGATCGGGCGCTTGGGATCTTTGAGGCCCACGCGCGCCGTCTTCACCGCGCGGCTGAGCGCGATCACGGCTTCATCCTGGCCGATGATGCGCTCGTGCAGGTGCTCGACCATGCTCGCGTACTTGCCGCGCTCGTCCTGCCCCAGCTTGCTGACCGGGATGCCCGTCATCTGCGCGGCGGCGAGCGTCACGTCTTCCGCGTCGAGCACGGCGTCGGCCACTTCCTGCCGGAACGCGATGTGCTGCTGCCCGCTCAGGCTGACCAGCGCCGCGGCGCGGTGCAGCAAATGTTCGGCGCTCAGCGGCAGCGGCGTGCCGCTCATGTAACGGCGGGCAAGCTGCGCCGCCGTCTTCAGCGCTTCTTCCTCGACCTCGATGCTGTAATCCGCGGCAATGTGCGGCGCGATCACCTTGAGGATTTCCACCGTCTCGCGCAGATCCGGCGCGGAAACATTCAAAAGCTGCACGTTTTCGGTGATGGCGTTGATCCCGCGCAGGCGCTCGTCCCACATGGACTGCGTCGTCGTGCCGATGATTACCGGGTTATCGCCCAGGAAGGCTTTTTGCAGCAGCAGCCCCGCCTTGGGAAATTCCGCCTTGAGCGCGCCGCCGAAGAACCGGTGAATATGCGGCACAAACAGAATCCCGCCGTTGGCGCGGCGCAGCCCGCTCTCGACCGTCTTTTCTTGCTGGTCGAGCAGCATCCTCTCGTCGAGCTGGACCAGCTTGCTGAGGTCTTTCGGCCCCTTGTCCTCCGCGATTAGCAGCGCGAGACTGTATGCCAGCGTGCGCTTCCCGACGCCATCCGGCCCTGTCAACAGCACGTGCCGGTTGACGGTCTGGCCGAGCATCTGCATCAGGTCGCGCAGCAGCGACTCCCGGAAGTACACCGCGCGCAGCTCGCCCACGCGGGCATCGGCCACCATATCGCTGCTGCGGCCCGAAGTCGTGCGGCGCATGGTCGTCTCGCTCGACTCGGACTCGGTGAACACGTCGCGCATGGCGCTTTTGGTGATGCCGAACTGCGTCAGCAGCCCCGCCGTACCGACTTCGCGCTCGGTCAGCGCGCCCAACAAATGATCGGTGTCGATCTCGGACAGGTTCAGCGCCTGCGCGACGCTCAACGCCTCGTCCAGCGCGATCACCATCGAACGGCTCAACTCGGTCCTTTGTTTGCCATGCGCCAGATAATTCAGCTCGCCGCTGAGATCGCGGCGGCTCTGCACGGCGAGCTTGGCCTGCCGTTCCAGCCGCTCAAGATCCGCGCCGCGCTTTTCTGCAAACGTCTGGAACACGCGTGAGGCCGCCGTATTCTTGCTGCGAAGCAGGCCCATCAGCACTGCTTCGGGCGTCAGCAGCCCCTTGCCATAGGCGCTGAGCACATCCACCGCATCGTCTAACACGGCTTGTGTATCTTTGGTCAATAAATTGGGGTTTAGATTGCCCATCCCACTCATCCCGCGAACGCTGTGCGGACACGCTACAACAGTACCCAACATTGGGCCAGAGAACAACTCAAAAAGCGTTCCCTCACGAGATCATAGCGGGTTGGGCGGTGGTTTGTCTGCCCCTAAATTGAGGGGGTGTCAGAGGCGTAAAACGCGATGGGGTGGCGGCAGGCCGTGATGGGCAACGATGCTCAGCACGAGCATCGCTCCGCCCAGCAGCGCCAGCAGGCCCAGCTGCAGCGTGCTTTCCAGCGCGGGCGACCACAGGGGGAAATACGCGATCCCGCTGCCCGCCGTCAGCAGTTCCAGATCGCGCCCGTCGGCACGGACGCGATAGATCCCCGGCTGAAACGACACCGACGCCGTGCCAAACATGGGGAACACCAGCCACTCGCCGTCCGGCGACCAGCTTACCGGAGCCTGAAGCGTGCCGGAGACCAACCCTTCCAGGCGGCTGCCATCCGCGCGGACGCGGTACAGGGTGCGCGTGTTCTGCCCGTCGAACGCGACGAACACCAGCCACGCGCCATCCGGCGACCAGCTTACCGGCCCGCCGATCTCCAGCGCGTTTTCGATGAGCTGTTCCGGCTGCCCGCCCACAGCAGGGATGCGGTAGAGATGGCGCTGGCCGTCCTGCCCGGCAGCCACGTAAGCGATCCAGTCGCCGGACGGCGACCAGCCCGCGCAGCAGCCCTCGACCACCAGCGACGGCTCGCCGCCGCCCGCGTCCACGCGGTACACCGACCGCCGCGACGTGTCCTGCGGCGTGAAGGCGTCGAAGATCAGCGCCTGCCCGTCCGGTGACCACGACAGGTTGCTGTACGTCAGCGTCTCAGTGGCGGACGAGGCGCTGGCGGTCGTGAGTTGGGTGGACGCGCCGCCATGCGCGGAGACGCGGTACAGGTACGACGGCTCGCCGCCAGCGGGCGCGGCGCTCGCCGCGTACGCGATCCACTCCCCGTCCGGCGACCATGCCGCCGACTGGATCTCCGCGACTGAATTGACCAGCAGGTGCTGGCTGCGCCCCGCGATGTCCATCACGGTCAGCGCGTCACGATCCAGGTGGCTGATCACCGCGAGGCGTGTGCCATCGGGGGACCAAAGCAGCGTCGGCACGGAGCCGATCACCACGGCCAGCCGCTCGACCTGGGATCCATCGGGATTGATACGGTTGATGTCGTAAGAATTGCTGCGCGAGCGCGAGGAAATGTACACGATCCAGTTTGCGTCGGGATGCCGGGTGGTCCCGACGAAAAGCGCACAGGTGATCGCAACGATAGCCAGCCCACCCAGGCCCGTGCTGATGCGCAGCAGAAACCCCACGGTCAAACCTCAACAAAGGTTATTGATCTACTACCACCATGCTAACGAAACGCGCGCCAAACAACAAAAAGTCTCACGGGCTGTCGCCTGTGAGACTCGAATTGACAGTGATCGCTGCGGATAACGCGCAGCGGTTGTCCCCGCGACGCCGCTAGGACGGCTCCGACAGGCGGTAGCCGATGCCGCGCACGTTCACGATGATGTTCGGGTTCTGCCCCGACGACTTCAGCTTGCGCCGCAGATTGCTCACGTGCGGGCGGATGACTTCGCGCGCTTCGTGTTCTTCCAACGTATACCCGCGCACCTCGCGCACCAGCTCCGAGCACGGCACGACGCGGCCCCGGTGCGCCGCCAGATAGAGCAGCAGGTCGAACTCGGTCGGCGTCAGATCGATCGGCTGGTCGCCCACCGAAATCTGGTAGCGGCCCGGGAAGATCGTCAGCGGCCCGATCGTCATCGTGGTGACGGGCGTCACGACTGGCGTGCTGGACGGCGCGCCATCCGAATGGTGCGTGCCCGACGGCTCGCTCGCCGTTTCGCCAGCCAGCGCCTCAACGTTTTCCTGAATGGTGCGCAGCAGCACGCGGCGGCTCTTTAGGTTGCGCGCCCGCTCGACCCCCTGAGCCACGCTGTCGCGGATGCTCTGGCTGCTGCTGGGCTTGGTCAAATAATCGTGCGCACCCAGCCGGAGGCTTTCGATGGCCGACTCAAGGTTGGCGTAGCCGGTCAGCAGAATCACGACTGCATCCGGCGCGCGCTCCTTGATCTTGGCAAGCAGCTCCACGCCGCTCAGCCCCGGCATACGGATGTCCGTCAGGACGACATCATACTCCTGCTGCTGCATCATCTCCAACGCTTCTTCGCCGGACGACGCAGTCTGAACCTGGTAGCCGACCCGCTGAAGAGTCTTGCTGATCGAGTAACGAATTGCCCCTTCGTCATCGACGACGAGGATGTGTGCGTCTTCTCCGTTGCTTGTCATTCAGACTGCCTCTTGAAGTAATTCGTTCTATATTCGGCGGTTCACGCTGTCTTAACTATATCTGAAGGTTCTAAAAAACGCAAGGTTTTGTTAATCCTCACGATAGTGCAAGCATAAATATCGTATTCCTATCATTTATTTGCAGCGCGCCAGCCGAGAACGATCGCCACTTTTCCCTCACATCCCGCCTCGCTGTACGCAAACGCCTCTGTGACTCGCCCGCGCAGCCTGTCCCGGGCAGGCGCGGCAAACCACGCGATCGCCCCATCGACCGTGACCAGCGCGATACGATCGCGGAATCGTTTAGGCACCTTCATGTTAATCAATGTATCGGCCAACTGCTGCGTCCGCCCGCCCATGCCGCGCGGCGCGAAACGATCCCCCGGATGACGTGCACGCAGCACCAACATGGCCCCACGCGGCACGCACAGCACCGCCGCCAGCGGATCGGCGTGGATGGCGGCCACGTCCGCGCCGGGCGGCAGCGGCTCCGCC